>CAYMVB010000282.1:0-20639 GCA_964393665.1 uncultured Desulfobacteraceae bacterium
CGTCTTTTAAGATATATTAACAGCTCAGAGATAGTGATATGTTCAACTATTCATCAAAATACAATTTGTCTAAAGGGAATGGCCGTTGCTGCTACAAGGATTATCCCATTGGCAGTTAAGCAATCAGTCTTTTTTCCGTTAATAAGAGAAATAAACGAAAAAGGGCCTCTCTTAAGGATACTCCCATTTTCAAAAAAAAAGATAGGGGTTATCGCTACAGGTGAGGAGGTTGCATCAGGAAGAACCGAGGACAATTCTTTTAAGGTGCTGTCGCCAAAGATTGAAGACCTTGGCGGAACAATTGTACAACAAGAAAAATGCCATGACGCAAAAGAGGAAATAGCTGATTCCATTAAAGATATGTATAAAAATGGATGCGATATCATTATAACGACCGGAGGGCTTTCTGTAGATGCAGATGATGTTACGCTTGAGGGAATAATCTTATCTGGTGCAAAACTCATATCTTATGGATCACCAATCCTGCCAGGGGCCATGTTTGCTCTTGCCTACATGAATGATGTTCCTATCCTTGGCATACCTGCCGCAGTTTATTATTATAAAGCGACAGTGCTTGATATTTTTTTGCCTAGGGCCATGAGTGGGGATATAATAACCAAAGATGACATTGTTAACCTGGGTCATGGGGGATTATGCCTGAACTGCCCGGTTTGTAATTACCCTGTCTGCCCTTTTGGAAAGGGGGGTTAATGGGTGTACTTTTAAACAAATTTATAGAAGAAATGAAAGGGGTTATTACAAGCCACTCATTTGAGGGTGAGATGGTTTCAGTTTATGCGCGGCCGCTTACCCCTGAAGAGGCTATAGGAAAGCCGGAGCATAATGATTATCCATTGCTTAAGGGGAAAGAGCGCATAATGGAGGCTGTTTTTCAGGGTGTACGTGGTCATGCCTACTCAGATCACACTGGCAATTTTTCCGGTACCATTGAGCAGGTTATTAATCTACCAATGAACAATAATTTTCACAGGGCCTTATTGATATCTACATCCAATGCTATTTTAAGAAGCCTTGGTATTATCAAAAAAAGCTGCCACTGCAAGGATGATGCCCCGGTTAAATGCGCGAAATATTTGGTAGGAGCGATTACCCGGTTTTCTCCGAAACATATATGGATGATAGGTCACCAGCCAAGGCTCTTAGAGGAGATATCAAGGAGTTTTGATGTACGGATTACAGATAGAGACCCGGATAACATCGGAAAAGTAAAGTCAGGGATTCTTATTGAGGATCCCGAGGAATTTCAAAGTATTATAGAGTGGTCAGATTTTATTTTTGCTACCGGCACAACAATAGTAAATGATACTATAGATAGCTTTTTAGAAGATCTTCCAATGATGTTTTACGGGATAACAATAAGTGGGGTAGCGAATATTTTGGGCCTAACCCATTTTTGCCCGTTAGGAAGATGAAGCATGATAAACTGTATTTACAAATACTATCTAAATATCTTAATAAATCCCCGAATTACATAACAAGACCCTTGATAAAGTATACCTGATTGGTGTAATACTTATAATAAAGTTGAATGCAAGAGACACTGCAGAATTTAAAACTTGGTTTTTAATTTAGGATGCATGTTTTTTATTATAAGGCTCAAAATAGCGCTTAAATTTGACCCCTGGGGGTTTCAAGGTGGTATACATGTTTAAATATGGGTTTGACTATGCGTAAAAGGCCATTAGTTGGAATAGTAATTGGGAGCTTATCTGACAGTGATACAATGAGCGCATGTGAGGACATGTTAAAAAAATTGGACATAGGATATGAACTCGTTGTCTCTTCAGCCCATCGAACACCTGAAAAAACGAGGGATTATTCCATGAATGCAATACCAAGGGGGATAGAGGTTATCATAGCAGGGGCTGGCTGGGCAGCACATTTGGCCGGTTCATTGGCCTCTTACACGACACTACCCGTTATAGGCGTACCTATCGATTCCTCGCCACTTGCTGGAATAGATTCATTGTTATCAACTGTGCAGATGCCGCCAGGCGTTCCCGTAGCCACTATGGCAATAGGTAAAGGGGGCGCAAGAAATGCTGCTGTATTTGCAGCCCAGATACTTGCCTTAAAATACCCCGAAATTGAAGAAAAGTTAAAGGCATATAAAGAGGAAGTTAAAGGCAGACAAAAGGGTAGATGAAGGTTGAGCAATGTTGCGAGAATAGATTCATCCGAATCCCTTAAAAAAGTCTTAGATCGTGCGTCAAAGATCTTAAGGGAAGGCGGCATTGTTGCCTTTCCCACTGAATCTTTTTATGGATTAGGTGTCGACGCTACTAATCCGGAGGCTATAAGAAAACTATACAAGTTAAAAAAAAGAGATAAACATTTGCCCTTACTCATTTTGATTCCTTCCTTTAATGCACTTTCTACATACACAATATCTATCCCAATGCAAGCGAGAATAATAGGGAAAAATTTTTGGCCAGGTGGAATAACAATGGTTTTTTGGGCCAGCCCTATTTTGCCAGCAGAATTAACAGCCAGCAGGGGGAAGGTGGGCATAAGAGTATCAAGCCATCCAATAGCCAACAGACTTTCACAAGCAGTTGATTTTCCTATCACGGCTACGAGCGCTAATCTTTCCGGTACGCCACCCAGCACATGTGCTCATCAAGTTGCAGAACTTTTTGAAAATGACCTGGGCCTTATATTAGACAGTGGGGTTACAGAGGGTAAAAATGCGTCTACTGTGATTGATGTAACAGTTAATCCTCCTGTTATTATTCGGGAAGGGATTATTAGCATGGAAAAAATTATAAATAGAGGCATATTAGTTACAAAACAATTTTATTTTGAGCGTAAAGTCTAACCAAAAACCAATAAGATTATATGTAATCTCTTAATTGCCCGATTAACCATATATATTGTAACTTTTAAAATACCTTACATGAAAAAAACAAAAATTTTTGTAATTACCGGCCTTTCGGGTTCTGGAAAAACTACGGCGATAAATGCCATAGAAGATGCAGGTTTTTTCTGCATAGATAACTTGCCTGTAGTTTTATTGCCTAAATTTTTGGAACTTAGAAGGGAAACGGATTCTGTTATAACGAAATTTGCGCTTGTTATGGATATGAGAGAGAAAGGCTTTCTCCAGAACTATCAGCACATTTTTAGTAAACTTAAGGAAGAAGGATATCTATTTGAGATAATCTTTCTTGAGACATCCAAAGAGGTTTTGCTCAGAAGATATAGCCAAACCAGGAGAAAACATCCGCTTAGTGATGGGGGAGGGACTATAAAGGGAATTGAAAAAGAGATAGAGGAATTAAAAGAATTAAGGGGCACTGCAGACCTTATAATCGACACTTCAAACTATAATGTCCATGAATTGAAAGAAGTTGTATTGAATCATGTTAAAAAGGCAATTCCTGAACGACAAATGATAATATACATCCTGTCGTTTGGTTTTAAATACGGAATACCCCATGATGCAGATATTGTTATAGATGTTAGGTTTCTGCCGAACCCATATTTCGTTCAAAGGTTAAAAAATCTTGATGGCACTCATGAGGAGGTTCGAAGATATATTGAGAAATGGGAGGAAACAAAAACTTTTATAGATAAATACCTTGATTTACTTAACTATATGATACCTTTGTATAAGAAAGAGGGTAAAACGTCGTTGACTATAGCCATAGGCTGCACAGCAGGGATTCATAGATCCGTAAGTATAGCAGAGCTGATCTATAGGGACCTAAAAAGAAAGACAAAATATGTTAACCTAACGCATAGAGATATTGAACTTGATAGATAATGAAAGAGCCTATGGATGATGTAAAAATTAAACAGCTTATTAATAAAGGCGTAATAATCAAAAATCCTGACGCTATAGCTATAGGGGAGGATGTCTGTATTGATAGGATATCAGGCGACGGGGTTACCCTGCACGCAGGGTCAAAAATTTTTGGTTCAAAAACATTGATCATGGATGGTTGTGCAATAGGCTATGAGACCCCCGCCACAATAGACAATTGCCAGATAGGTGCCAATGTTAAGGTCAGGGGGGGTTTTATTTCCCAATCAACATTGCTAAAAAATGTTACTGTGAGATCAGGCGCCGATATCAGGGAAGGTTGCTTGCTTGAGGAGGAGGTTAGATGCGCTCATACAGTAGGCCTTAAGCAGACTGTTTTGTTCCCATTTGTTACCCTCGGAAGCCTTATTAATTTCTGCGATTGCTTCATGTCCGGAGGTACTGGCAGAAAGAACCATAGTGAGGTCGGAAGCTCTTATATTCATTTTAACTACACACCGGATCAGGATAAGGCAACGCCTTCTTTGATAGGAGATGTACCTAATGGAGTTATGCTAAAGCAGAGACCAATCTTTTTAGGTGGCCAAGGGGGTTTAGTTGGACCAAGCAGAATATGGTATGGAACAGTTATAGCAGCGGGAACAATTTACAGAAAAGATTTTCTCAAGGGAGATGGTATGCTCTTTTCTGGGGCAAATATAAGGAGAAAACAGCCCCTTTATCCGGATCTTTACCAGGGCATCAAGAGGATCATTTATAATAACATTAATTATATAGCTAATATTATCACCCTTCATAGATGGTATATGGATATTCGGTATCTTTTTTTTGGCGCAGGTAAAATGAACATGGCCCTTTTTAAGGGAGCAACAGAAAAAATCGGCATGATTATAGCTGAAAGAATACGCAGGCTGACGGAGTTATCAGAAAAAATGCCCCGATCTCTTAAGGTATACAAAGAGGTAATGAAAGGGAATGCCCTTCAAAAACAGGAACAGTTGAGGCTGGATTTCTATAAACAATGGCCGAGTATAGAGCAATTTCTAGATGACTGTTACAAGAAGGAGGGAGACCTTCAAAAACGGGATAGATTTATTGATTTAGTGCAAAAGGGAATAGAGAAAAACGGGAAAGATTATATTGAAGTTATTACACACTTAGAAAATTCCGAAGCAAATTTAGGCGCAGAATGGCTTCAGGGGCTTGTCGATGAAATAAACAATAAGGCCTTGGGTTTTATCCCTTCCTTTAGGTCTTGAACTTTAAAAAGTCTCGAAGGCTTGGAGATAAAGAGAATTTGCCCCGCCATTTATAATATGAGAGCTTTGAAAACTGTCTTAAGACATTAAAATGACTCAGGTATCTTATTGAATGCTTATCTCATATTGCTCAAGATTAAAATTTGATTTTCCAATAATTATGATCTGGCGGTTTATTTGCTTTTCTAATTCCATAATAAATGTTCTTTCTTCCTCCTTGAGGGTGCTTTCAATTTCGGTGTTTACTAAAAGATAAGCCTTGCCTTTTTCTCCAGGGCATATCTCCCGTTCTAAATCCCTGAAAATGTCATGACAGATAGTCGCGTTGGATTTAACCCGGCCTTTTCCTTCACAATATGCACAAGGTTTAGTTAAGAGGAAATTGATATCTTTTCTCGTTCTCTTTCGTGTCATTTCAATAAGGCCGAGTTCTGACATTCCAAGCACGGTTGTCTTAACTCTATCCTTTTCCAGGGCCTCTTTTAAGGCGAGGAATACCCTCTCCTTGTTTGTATCTTTTGACATGTCAATAAAATCAATTACAATCAGTCCTCCGATGTTCCGGAATCTAAGCTGGTACGCAATTTCCTTAACCGCCTCAAGGTTTGTCTTTACAATGGTATCTTCGGGGCTCCTTTTCCCTACATAACTACCTGTATTAACATCTATTGTTGTCAAGGCCTCTGTTGTTTCGATGATTATATATCCACCAGATTTTAACCATATTTTTTTATCTAAGGCGCTGTTTATTGCTGTCTCTATGCCAAAGGCATCGAATAATGGTTCCTTTCCTTTATATAACTCAACAGCACTTTTAAGGCTGGGTGAAAATGTATCTAAGAATTCCATTATAGATTGGTATTCCTTGCTTGAATCGATGACCAGTCTGTCGACCTCTTTTGTAAAAAGATCCCTCACAGCCCTTAATATTATAGTCAGCTCCTTATGGAGAAGGCTTGGGGCAGAGGAGCGCTCGCGTTTTTTTTGAATACTTTCCCACAATGTTGTTAAAAACTCTGTCTCAAATTTTAATTTTTCCCGTGTTATATGCTCACCGGCTGTTCTTATTATGAAGCCCGAATTAGGCTGCCTTATTTCTTCCATAAGTTGCCTTAGCCTTGCTTTTTCTTTTTCATCAGTGATTTTTCTGGAGACACCAATGTGGCTAACAGTAGGCATAAAAACAAGGTGGCGCCCGGGAATAGTTATATGCGAGGTTAGTCTGGCGCCTTTGGCACCTATAGGTTCTTTTGACACTTGCACCATAATGTTTTGACCTTCCTTAAGAAGGTCCTCTATGTTCACATCACAAGACTTAAAGGATTGCATCCCGGGATTGAAAACACTTTCCGGGTTATTGTCTTCATACTCCCCCTGCAGAATAAGTTGCTCCAAATAATGAAAGTCATTATAGGTATCTGTAACATACAAGAATGCCGGCTTATTTATACCAATATCAACGAAGGCTGATTGTATTCCAGGTAGCACACGAAGGACCTTTCCGAGATAAATATTGCCTACAAGGTCCTGCCCCAGGTCTCTTTTTACATATAACTCAACAACAGTTTTATTTTCTAGCAAAGCAACCCTTGTTTCGTACGGTTTGGCATTAATTAGTAGCTCATTAATCATTTTTTAATCTCACAGAATCAAGCATTTAGTTTTTAAAACGTCAAGTTCATTCGTCTGTTTTTCGGATAGGGAAAATATATTTTCTATAATCTCCAATGGTTTTAACTCCGGGCCATTTCCATGTGTTAAAATTAATTCTAATTTGTTATCAGACAACAAATAAAGTCCTTTAACCTGGGGTCTTATGTCTACAGCCCTTATATCATTTTTTCTGATTTGGTTTACAAATAAAGACTCCAGTTTTAAAAAATTATCAATATTGATTTTATTGAAAAGCCCATCTGTCTTTACATAAAAAACACTTTCTTTAACCTTAGGGGGCGGTGTATTAATTGGTATTTCTTTAATAGAAATGATTTTTATTCCTAAAGGCAGCTCTTTATTAAGTATTTCATTCATAGAAACTTTAAAATTAGAATTAAAGGCCTGGAAGTCCATTACTTCTTCCAGGCTTTTCATTCCTACCGGCAGTGCGGTAGCAAAAGATATCTTTGGTGTAGGGTGATATCCTTTTGAGTATACAAGGCTAATCCCCGCTCTCCTAAATGCTCTTATAAACACCCTTAAGAGCTCTAAGTGGCTAAGATAACTGGATTTTCCCAGTTTAGCAAAGGTAATCCTATGTTTTTTTATATTTTTATCTGATGTTTTTTTAGCAAGAGGCAAGGCTTCATTATTAAATTCAAATACCTTTTTATTGAGTACAAGGGATGAGTAAGGCCTTTCGCATACACCACAATCAGTGCAACGATCTCTGCAATCAGGGGTTGTTTCTGCATTGATCGCCTTTTTCCATTCCTTCAAAAGGAATTCTTTAGATACGCCTGAGTGTATATGGTCCCAGGGCAATATTTCATCATAACCCCTGTTTCTGTGAAGGTAGAAATCCGGTTTCAGCCCACACTTTTCCATGGCCTTTTTCCAGATATTTATATCAAAGTGTTCGCTCCAACTATCGAAATGTGCACCCTGTTGCCAGGCTTCAACCAATGCGCAAGTTAGTCTTCTGTCACCCCTCGAAAAGATACCTTCCAGCCAACTTGCCTCTGGGTTATTCCATTTTACCTTAGCCCTGTGACTGTTGAGTCTTTCTCTGATATAATTAATTTTCCTTCTGCTTTCTTGAAGCTCGACCTGGGGTAGCCATTGAAAAGGTGTGTGAGCTTTGGGGACAAAGGAAGCTACGCTTACATTCAATGAATGCCCCTTACCTCCTCTTGGCGCAATTTTTAAGATTCTTTTACTTAAATCAATTATTGAATCAAGGTCATCATCTGTCTCAAAGGGGAGCCCTATCATGAAGTAAAGTTTTATGAGGTTCCAGCCGCCCTTAAAGATTTGTATAGATGTATCTAATATCTGCTCATCAGTCAGCCCCTTATTTATAATATCTCTAAGCCTTTGGGTGCCAGCCTCTGGAGCAAGGGTAAAGCTGGTTTTTCGAACTTTCTTTATTTCCTCCATTAAAGGAGAAACAGCCGTATCAAATCTTAAAGATGGCAAGTTGATTGCGACATGTCTGTCTGCAAATTTTTCCATAAGTGCCTTTAGCAATGGGGTTATAGAGCTATAATCTCCTGAACTTAAGGAAAGTAAAGATAGATCTTCAAAACCTGTTTCATTTAAGCCTTTTTCAGAGGTGCTCATTATGCCATAAGGGTCCCTTTCACGAATAGGCCGATAAATCATTCCTGCCTGGCAAAATCGGCATCCCCTACTACATCCCCTTGCTATTTCAACAGTGAATCTATCATGAATCAAGCCTGTATGTGGAACTATTTGTTTTGATGGGAACGGGTGGTTATCTAAATCAGGGATTATTGACTTTTCGACATGGGTATAGCCATTGATAACGGGATCAATGCTCTGTATGCTGCCGTCTTTATGGTAATTTGTTTTGAAAAAGGAAGGGATATAAATACCTTTAAGCAAAGACAATGACTTTAACAAATCAAGCTTACTCCTTTTTACATGTGATTTCCAGTCCTTTATTGCCTGGCAGATAGATAGTGTTACCTCTTCACCATCTCCTATAACAATAGCATCAAATATATCAGCGACTGGTTCCGGGTTAAAACATGCTGGGCCACCTGCTATAATTAATGGATCTAAGTTGCCACGCCTTTTAGACAAAAGGGGGATATTTGAAAGAGAAAGCATTGATAAAACATTTGTATAGCATAATTCATGTTGTAAGCTAAAACCAACAATATCGAATTCTAAAAGAGTTCGGCCTGTCTCTAAAGATGTAAGCAAAATAGCTCTTTTTCGTATCTCAGCTTCCAAATCTACCCATGGTGCGAAAACCCTTTCAGCAGAAATCCAGTCTTCAGAGTTTAAGATTTGATATAAAATCTTTAATCCTACATGAGACATTCCAATTTCATATACATCCGGGAAGGCTAAGGCTACGGATACATCCGTGCGAGAAAAATCTTTTTCTATGGAATTTATCTCTCCGCCCAGGTACCTGCTTGGTTTTGATATTTTAGAAAACCAGGGTTCTTTATATACGTTTATTCCCATGATAGATATTGCATGAAATACAGTGATGTTACGTAGTTAATTAAAAAGAACTCATTTAAGTGTTCTTAATTACTGCAAAAACTTTCTCCTGTTTTTTACCCCGACCGCAGAAAGCCACGGCTTTAGCCATGGATGAATGCGCCTATAGTCGGGATGTCGCCCCACGAAGCCCCGCCGTTCGCAAAGCGAATCGGCGAAACCAAGTGGTGCCACGGGCTTGCCCGTGAGGCTCCACTGAAATATCACGTTTGTTGCGTGTTACATTTTCCTCTGATAGTAACCTTTAGCAACCTTAAAACAGGGCCTATTTTTATCTTCTGTAGTTTATCCACCCGAGTCATTTGTAGTACTTATAGAAAATGGGAGCATGATAGTTATTGCAGCACCTCGAGTTGGAAGATTTTGGCTATATACCTTGCCATTCAAGCTATCGATAATTTTCTTTACAATTGCAAGGCCTAAACCTGATCCGCCTTCTTTAGTTGTGGAAAATGGTTTAAACATATCCTTCATTAACTTAGATTGTATTCCAGGTCCAGTGTCCTCTACTGTTATTTTTGCTGAATATCTTGATTCACCGTTTAAGTTAGTTTGATTTATTGTATCTGTTGTTACACGTATGAGCCCACCATTGGGCATTGCTTCATAGGCATTTAGAAAAATATTCCAGAGTACCTGCTTAATCTGCTGCGAGTCAGATATTATCTCTAATTCACTGAAAAATTTTGTCTCTATGTCCAATTGCTGAATCATTTTTTGACTGTTTTTAAACAGTTGGAGTGTGTCTAAGATTAGTTGATTTAGGCTAAACTTTTCCAGCTCTTTTCTTTGGGGCCGAGCAAACTGCAAAAAATCTTCTATAAGATGGTTTAGCCTGTCTATTTCCCGCAAAACAATATCCATTAGCTTTTTGTTTATTTTACTGTTGTCATTTGGTTTACTAATGTTTAATAATTGTATTGACCCACTTATTGATGCTAAAGGATTTCTTATCTCATGGGCTATTCGTGCTGCCAATTCTCCAATCATCGCTAAGTTTTCCATTCTCTTTATATCACGCTCCATTTCATTAAGTCTTGTAGTATCCTGGAATACGAATATCTTACCCTTTTTGATATCACTTTGACCTTTAAGGGGCGAAACATTTAAGAGAAGTTCTATTGGCGCGCCATCAGTCCCTTTATAAGAAATTTGGCTGAAGTCATTTGGTCTATTTTGACTCAAATAAGGTATTAAAAAAGGCATAACATGAGCAATAGGCTGAAGTATCGCATCTTCGCTGTTAATATCAAATAGAGTTTCCGCTCCCTTATTGAAAAGAATGACTTTGCTGTTTTCATCTACGGCAATAAGTGCGGATGATACGCTTTGAATTATATTTTCCTTAAGCATTTCTAAATTAGCTATATCTTTTTGGCTGGCCTTTAGCTCATTTTTGCCCCTTCTAATCTGCTCAGACAAAAAGCTGCTTAAAAAGGCCACCAAATAAAAGGCTGTTGTGTTTACTAAAACCCTGTAAATAATTTCATTTATCAGATGTCTTTGGGTATAGAGTCCTTTGTAATTCATAGGGCTTATGAACCCAAAGTAACTTAATACGAGAAGTGAGCCGTATAAAATACTGCTAAAAGAGGCCACAGTAATCCCGCCTCTGAGGTAAAGCAGGGTGCCGCCGGATATTATATTTAATATGTAAAGAAAGGAAAATATGCTTTCAAGCCCCCCGGTTGTGTATATAATGGCAGTTATAAATAAGGTATCGAGTAAAATTTGAAGGTAGGTGAATTTAATAAGATCTTTTACGCGGTTTAGTGAAATGGCATACAAGAATGTCAAAAAATATATTATGGCTATTAGAAAATAGAGGGCATTTAGTGTCTCTCCAAAATATGCCTTTGTTTCCCTAACCTGGATGATAACTGTTGCGCCTAAAAGAATAGATACAAAGGCTATCCTCAAAAACATTAATAGCTGTAAGCTGGGAAGAATTTCCCTTCCACCATAATAATCTGTATTAATTTTAACCATAATTTACATTGCCGCGGCCATTTGGAATATAGGGAGATACATGGCAATTACTAAACCCCCGATAGACCCTCCTAAAAAAAGCATAAGGAGTGGCTCAAGCATGGATGTCATTGCAGCTACTGCAGCATCTACCTCATCATCATAAAAGTCTGCTATTTTTGCTAGCATAGCATCTAAGGCCCCTGTTGCCTCCCCAACAGAAATCATTTGAGCTACCATTCCTGGAAAAACCTCATTCTCTGATAAGGGCTCAGCAATGGTCTGCCCTTCAGCAATGCTTTTTCTTGCATCAAGAATGATTTCTTCTACAACTGAATTTCCTGCCGTTTTCGCTGTTATTTCCAGGGCGTCTAATATCGGAACTCCACTGCTTACCATTGTTCCAAGAGTTCTTGTGAATCTTGCGACTGCTACTTTTTTAATGATTTCACCAAAAATTGGGAGCTTTAGCATAAGCTGATCAATTTTCTTTCTTCCTGATTTTGTCCTATAATACCTCCTAAAAAGCCATACAAAAATAATAAATCCTCCGATCATGTAATGTATGTTCCCCTTTGTGAAATCACTCATATCCACCACAATCTGTGTTGGGAGGGGGAGAGCCCTTCCCACGCTGGCAAAAAGATCTTGGAATACGGGTATTACAAAAATCATAATAACAGCTATGACAATAACAGCAATACTTACAACAACGGCAGGGTAAACCAAGGCACCCTTTACCTGAGATTTCAGTTTTTCCGATTTTTCAATATAGGTAGCCAGACGCTGAAGTATAGTATCTAAGATTCCGCCTGCTTCACCAGCAGCAACAAGTCCTACAAAAAGAGAATCGAATATTTTAGGATGACTTTGTAAGGCATCTGCAAGGGTCGCACCTCCCTCAACGTCTTTAGTTATCTGCTGTAAAATTTTTTTAAAACTTTTGTTTTCAGCTTGCTCTGCCAGGATATTTAGTCCCTGGACAATGGGTAGCCCAGCATTAATCATGGTAGAAAACTGTCTTGTAAAAATAACAACATCCTTTTTTGTAATCTTAGGCTGCATGAAAGAAATATTTTCAAACAGGTCCTTTGGCTTTTTTTTGAGTTTTGTAACCTCAATATTGCGCCTCTTGATTTGTACCCTGGCAATTCTCTCATCTGCTGCCTCTATTTCACCTTTTATGACACGTCCCTTTTTATTTTTACCTGACCAGACGTATGTAGGCATAACTTAGTCTCCAAAGATTTTAAGTAAATAGTAATTTGTATAGGTAATATAAAGCAATAATTATACCACGTTAATGAATAAATCCATGTTTACGCCGGCGCCTTATTAGTGCAAAGGCCTGTATACTTATGCAAACGGCCTATGCTAATATCAATAAGCTTAATTATATTCAGAATTTATGTCAAGGAATCTCTTGTATTTAAGAGGGGCTCATTTTAATTAAGCAGGGTGTTTATATATTTCAAAGCCTTAAAAATTGTTGTGCGTTGTCTTGGAAATTATTTGGCTTCCTTAAATCTTGATACTATCTTCTCTTAAACCTATCTGGAAATTTGTATTTCTTAATTATCTATACATTTGCACTGCTCGGCCTTTTTACACACTAAAAATATATGTCTCATGCATTGCAAGGTAAGATCATAAAGGTGCAATAGCAAAGGAAAATATTTTTAACTCAAAGGGCTTGACATTTTAATTTTCATTATTATTTGTTTTAATCAAAATAAAATTAAAAATAATTTTTTAGGAGGATACGATGGAAATTAAGCCAATGCGGGATGGGGTGCTTGTAAAAAGAGTCCAGGAGGAAGAAAAAACAAAGGGAGGTATAATAATTCCTGATACAGCAAAGGAAAAGCCAATGGAAGGGATTGTCGTGGCTGTTGGAGGCGGTAGGACAGGAGGAGAAGATAACAAGAAGATTCCACTGGAGGTTAAGAAGGGTGATAGGGTTTTATTTTCCAAGTATGCAGGAACCGAGATAAAAATTGATGGCGAAGAACATCTCTTAATGAAGGAAGAAGATATTATTGCTATTGTTAAATAAATATTTTTAAATTTATAATCTAAGGAGGAATTAATTATGTCGGCAAAGGAAATTAGATATGAAATGAAGGGCCGGGAATCAATAATGAAGGGAATTGATACTCTGGCCAATGCGGTCAAGGTAACGTTAGGGCCGAAAGGAAGAAATGTTATCCTTGAAAAATCCTGGGGATCGCCAACTATAACTAAAGATGGTGTAACAGTTGCAAAAGAAATAGAGCTTGAAGATAGGTTTGAGAATATGGGCGCCCAGATGGTAAAAGAGGTTGCCTCTAAGACGTCCGATGTTGCTGGAGATGGAACGACAACAGCGACTGTATTGGCTCAGTCAATATATCGTGAAGGGGCAAAGCTTGTTTCCGCAGGAATTAACCCCATGTCTATAAAGAGGGGTATTGATAAGGCGGTGGATGTCGCAGTAAAAGAACTAAGGGCTATGTCCAAACCAACAAACGAACAACAGGAGATTTCTCAGGTTGGTACAATATCAGCAAATAATGATCAAACAATTGGCAATATAATAGCTGAGGCCATGGCAAAGGTAGGAAAAGAGGGTGTTATTACTGTTGAAGAGGCCAAGAGCATGGAAACGACCCTTGAGATCGTTGAGGGAATGCAGTTTGATAGAGGTTATCTTTCCCCCTACTTTGTGACCAATGCAGAGAAGATGGAGGTATCCCTGGAGCAGCCTTATATTTTGTTGCATGAGAAAAAGATAAGTAATATGAAAGACATGGTACCATTGCTTGAGCAGATTGCAAAAATGGGAAAACCTCTCCTGATAATCGCTGAAGATGTAGAAGGTGAGGCCTTGGCAACGTTAGTTGTTAATAAGTTGAGAGGAACCCTTAAAGTTGCTGCTGTAAAGGCTCCTGGCTTTGGAGATAGGCGAAAGGCGATGCTTGAGGATATTGCAATACTAACAGGAGGTAAGGTAATATCTGAAGATCTTGGCATAAAACTTGAGGGTGTAACTCTGAATGACCTTGGTTCTGCAAAAATAGTAAGTATTGATAAGGATAATACGACTATTGTTGACGGAGCAGGAAGCAGAAGCGACCTCGAGGGAAGGGTAAAGCAAATAAGGACACAAATTGATGATACTACCTCTGATTATGATAGAGAAAAATTGCAGGAGAGGCTGGCAAAATTAATTGGAGGCGTTGCTGTTATAAATGTTGGAGCCGCTACCGAACCGGAGATGAAGGAAAAGAAGGCAAGGGTTGAGGACGCACTTAACGCCACCAGGGCTGCAGTAGAGGAAGGAATTGTTCCAGGGGGCGGTATTGCCTTTATCCGTTGCATAGACGCCTTATCTAAGATGAAGTTGGGAGGGGATGACCAATTTGGGGTAAACATAGTAAAGAGGGCCCTTGAAGAGCCGCTGCGTCAAATTGCTAATAATGCAGGGTTTGAGGGTTCAGTAGTAGTTGAAAAGGTTAAAGATCAAAAGGGCGCTTATGGTCTAAACGCAGAGACAGGGGAATATGAAGATCTTATCAAGGCAGGAATTATCGATCCTACTAAGGTTTCCAGATTTGCACTTCAAAATGCTGCCTCAATTTCAGGGTTAATGCTGACAACAGAGGCCATGGTGGCCGAGAAACCGAAAGAAGAGGCCCCTGCTCCCGCAATGCCTCCAGGAGGCGGTTACGGTGGTGGAATGGGTGGAATGATGTAATGTAACCATACATCCTGAATTTTACGTATATATTTGTTTTAAAAAGGCGGTCGGCATTTTCTTGACCGCCTTATTTTGTTAATATTGCTTAATGATAACTAAAAACGCTTGCACCTCACAATTTCCCAGTAAACCTCTGTGTATATAAGATTTCATATTGATTATTATAGATTGAATTTTCAATTTTTATCAATAGGCAGATGCATCTCATAAAAAAGGCGAAAAAGAGGATTGAATTTGTAGTTCCTAACTGATGACATAGAATTCTTGTTAGGCTTTACATGATAGTATTTAAGGGAAAAAAGAATATTTTGGATAAAACGAGAAATCCCCTCTCCTCATTCATTGATATTTTATACCCCCCACGCTGCCATATATGCGGGAAATTTTTATCTTATAGGGAAGCTAAATTTCCTTTAAGTTATATATGCAGCGATTGCTTAAGAGATATGAGTTCTATATGTAGTCCGATATGCAGTATATGTGGAGTCCCGTTTTCTGCAAATAGGGGCGACAATCACCTGTGCGAAGACTGTACCCGCAAGAGACCATACTATGAACTCGCAAGGGCTCCCTATGTTTATTCCGGGAAGCTTAAAGGCGCAATTCAAAGGTTCAAATACAACTCAGAAACCCATCTGGGCAAACCATTTGGTGGCCTTTTATTACATTTTATCCAAAAAATGTTTCATAAAATGGATGAATATATTATAATTCCTGTACCTCTTCATAAAAAGAAATTAAGGGAAAGGGGCTATAATCAAAGCTTATTGTTGGCCAAGATTTTATCAAAAAAATTGAGACTAAAGTTAGATTACTTATCTTTTATCAGAATAAGATATACGCAAAACCAGGCAGGTTTAAGGAGGATCGACAGAAGAAAAAACGTTAAAGATGCATTTTCCGTAACAGATGTAAAGGCTATAAAGGCGAAAAAAATATTGCTTGTTGATGATGTGTTTACAACTGGGTTCACGTTGAATGAATGCGCAAAAAGCCTAAAAGAATCAGGCGCAGCGGAGATTATTTGTGTTACTCTTGCCAGAACCCCATTTGATTGAAGGAATTTGAAAAATAGTAACTAAAGGGTTATTTGTAAAAATTTGCTGAAATGTTCAGTCGAGAACAATATTTTTTATACATGGCTATTATACTATCCTTTACCAGGCTTTTGTGATGAAGGGTTTAAATAGTCTATAAAAGTGATAGTTGTTTTTTGCCTTGACAAAGAAAGAGAAGATATTAGAGATTGAGGGCTTAATTTGGAGTTAAACAGCGCTTTTTTGGTCTATTTTTATATTTTTAAAGGAATAAAATTCTGGGAAAGTTACGGAGTCTTTTTAAAAGGCAATTTATTTTATCACAAAATTACGCATGGGAGAGGAAGTAATTATGAGGCTTAGATATTATTTGGGCACATTTTTAATAATAATGTTCCTTTTTATCAGTCTTCCAGAGGCATGGGCTGGGAGAGTACTATACGATGATTTTTCAGGGGAGATAATTGATAACAGTAAATGGCTAGGATCTGAGGCAGTCTTACAGACTCATTCTTTTGGCATGCTTATCTCTAAGATACGTAATACACCGGAAGATGGTAGCAAGGCCTTACCCGTATATTTTCAGGAGCCTGAATATATCAATTCTATAGAGTGTAAAGTCAAAGTGGTAAAGGCGGATCTGGACACGGGATATGGTGCAAGTTCTATAGCCGGTATAGAGGGGTATTTTTACAATAGCATATTGCCTGAAGAGGAATCTGAAGATACATCGAATAATGGTAATGTAGCAGCTGCTATATATATAGGTAATCGGGGAAATGGTCCCGAGGCCTTTTGGACGGTAAGAGAGGTTACTGAGGAGGGAATACAAGAAAGAGGCTCCGGAACCTTGATAGGCCCTGGAGTACTGGAGTTAAATAAGGATTATTCGGTCGTTAAGATTTCTTATGACGGAGAGAATAGTTTTGAATTTACCATAGACAACGTAACTGATTCATTTACGGGACCAGAGCGCCAGAGAGAGGCCATAGAGCCTTATAAATACCTAATTACAGCAGTAAACTCTAGTGGGGGATCAGGGACAGGGTATATGTCTGTTCTCTTTGATGAGGTTTATATAAACGATAGCTCTACCGTTTACGACACCTTTGATACAATTCCACCCATGCTGGATTTAACGAAATGGCAAAATGTAGAGGAAAGATTGGAGGTCAGCGACGGTAAGCTTTGTATGGATGTGCAGGCAAGCGGCAGTACAGTTACGACGGAAAATAGGTTAAAAGAAAGGCCAGACTATCTGGAGGCGAAGATAAACATCAAGGGAACCAGCTGGGTTTCTGAAGGTGCTATGGGAAGGGCAAGGATTGTAGGCTGGTATTATAACGAAAGCCATGGGCCTGGAAGTGGATATTATTACGATAAATATTACGGTAATGTCCTTGCCAGAAACTGGATTGTTTTTGACTCTGATAAAAATTTAAAGGCAGCGGTATCAGTTACTAGGTATAATTCATCTGATTATAGCTCATATACAGAGCTTTTTCACAAGGAGTTCAATACGCCTATAGAATTTAATACGGATTATATTCTATCCATAGAGTTTACCGGATCATCTCTTATTTTTACATGTAATGACGAAAGCGCAAGATATCAAATTTCCAGTGATGTGTATGAGCCATACAATAAGTCACGCTGGCTTGAGTCCCGTGTCGATGCCGATTCAGGGAAGTCTGGCTACATCATGGCAAGGTTTGATGATGTGTATACTGGTGATTCTGAAGGAGAATCTGAGATTACCTTTACAACCCCGGCTAATAACGCCGTTGATGTAAACGTGGACGAATCTATTAGCGCAACCTTCCGAAGGGCGCTGGACCGCACCACTGTGACAACGGAAACATTTCTTGTACATGATGGGGCAATAAACATAGATGGGGTGGTCAAATCCGTTGGAAATGTTGCGACATTTAAACCATTGTCACCCTTAGATCATGATACAAAACATACTGCAACTATTACAGAAGGTGTAAAAGATTTTGGTGGGAATTCAATTAACCATAGTTACACATGGTCTTTTACAACGGAGTCTGGATCCGGAGGTAACGGCGGTTGCTTTATAGCTACCGCTGCTTATGGATCGCCCATGGCAAAAGATGTTGTTTTATTACAGGAGTTTCGGGATAATATCTTAACAAACAATTCAGTAGGTAAGATGTTTGTAAGGTTTTATTATAAATTTTCCCCTCCTATTGCAAACTACATTGGCGGATCAGAGGGATTGAGATTTGTTGTAAGATGTTCTCTTGTGCCATTTGTTTATGGGGTTAAATATCCGAAAACCTTTGTTTTTGCCCTTATTCTTACGATAATTGCTATTACATGGAAAATAAATAGAGGGCGGTTAGGGGCATTAGACAATGAGGTTAAAAGGGAATAAAAGTAATGAGAATAGGCAGGTATTGATAGTATATAGCATTTTTTTTACTTCGTTATACCGTACAATTAGGTAAAATTTCTATGTAATGATACCGTATATCTTTTCCTCAGTGTTTATTAACAAATCTTCCACGGTTTTATCATAGATTATTTTCCTTTTTATTTTATTACTATCCGTGCTAAGTTTGAAAGGTTATCAGTAAAGGGGGTTTTCATGGCAAGTATAAATAAGGTCATATTGGTAGGTTATCTTGGGGCTGATCCTGAAATACGGTATACACCAAGTGGGGCAGCGGTTGCCAACTTTAGAATGGCTACCACAGAGCAATGGTCAACTAAAGAGGGGCAAAGGCAGGAGAGAACGGAATGGCATAGGATAGTTGCGTGGAGAAAGCTTGGTGAAATATGCGGACAATATCTACATAAGGGTAGCATGGTTTATATTGAGGGGAGATTACAGACACGTTCGTGGGATGACCGGGATGGTAATAAAAGGTATACGACAGAAATTATAGCACAGGTAATGCAAATGTTAGATAGGGCGGATAAATCCGGGCAACCCAGCTCCTTTGATGAGACACCTCCCCCTGAAGACCTAACAGAGGTGAACGAAGACGAGATTCCATTTTAGAAATTTTCAACATGTGTTAAGATTTATTCTTTTCGGAGTCTTTTTTATCTTCGGTTTCCGGTGGAATTTCTTCAGGTTTAGATGAAGTTGACTCCCTGAAATTCTTTATTCCTTGCCCTAAACCTTTTCCTATTTGGGGAAGTTTTCCTGCCCCAAAAATTATCAGTATAATAACCAAAATTATAAGTAATTCTGGCATACCTAAACCAAACATATTTACACCTCTTTAGATAGTTTTTTAATCTGTAAAATTAAATGAATACCTCCCGGGCTGTCTTTCCTAACTGACCAAGGTTAAGTACAACAGAGATTCCATGAGACTTAAGGGCATCTATTTTATCAGATGCCTTGCCTTTCCCCCCGGATATGATGGCCCCAGCATGCCCCATTCGTCTTCCAGGGGGTGCTGTCTGTCCAGCGATGAATGCTACAACAGGCTTATCAAACTCATCTTTTATATATGCAGCTGCCTCTTCCTCAGCGCTGCCACCTATTTCCCCTATAAGAACTACGCCATTCGTCTGTTTGTCGTTTTTGAACCTTTTTAAATGATCAACAAAAGATGTTCCAACAACGGGATCTCCGCCTAAACCAATACATGTTGATTGTCCGAGCCCGGCCCGTGTTAACTGGTCAACAACCTCATAGGTAAGGGTTCCGCTCCTTGAAATTACACCAATACCTCCCTCCTTATGGATCGGCCCAGGCATTATACCAACCTTTGTTTTGCCGGGGGATATAATCCCCGGTGTGTTTGGCCCAATAAGGACTGCACCACAATTTCTGATAAAATGAGCCACCTTAATCATATCAATAGTGGGAATTCCCTCAGTAATACAAACAATGACTTTAATCCCTGCCTGCGCAGCCTCTATTATGGCGTCTGCAGCAAAGGGAGGTGGTACAAAGATACATGATACATTAGCATCATGAAGATTTACAGCGTCTTTTACTCTGTCTAGAACAGGCACACTATCGAGCTTTTCGCCACCTTTTCCAGGGGTTACACCTGCTACGACATTTGCTCCGTATGATATCATCTGTCTGGCATGAAATGCCCCTTCCTTTCCTGTTATACCCTGAACAACGACCTTTGTGCCCTCATCAACCAAAATACCCATATGAATACCCCGTTGCTATCCTAAAATTAATTGTTTCGGCTTACCTGCTCAGCTACCATTCCAGCGGCATCCTCTATGTCCTTAGCTACTGAGAAATCAAGATCTGAGTTTTTCAATATTGCCCTTCCCTCTTCTACATTGGTGCCTTCCAGCCTGACAATTAAGGGGACCTTGATCTCAACTTCTTTAGCAGCATTAACTACACCCCTTGCAAGGACATCACATCTCATTATGCCACCGAATATATTTATTAAGACTGCCTTTACCCTGTTATCGGCAAGGATTATCTTAAGGCCATTTTTAACCATTTCCTCAGTAGCCCCACCCCCGACATCGAGGAAATTTGCAGGTTCAGCACCGGCAAGTTTAATGACATCCATTGTTGCCATAGCTAATCCAGCACCATTAACCATAGCCCCAATATTACCATCAAGCCGTATATAATTCAGACTATACTTGGATGCCTCTGCCTCCAATTCATCCATCTCATAAGGATCGTGAAG
>CAYMVB010000283.1:0-2358 GCA_964393665.1 uncultured Desulfobacteraceae bacterium
TAATGACTTTTTTATTTAAGAGAAAAGTGGCATATCAAGTTATTTAATAAGAATCGCCATAAAAAGAAGGACCCGCCAAACCGAAAGGGGCTGTTAAAATCAATGCGGTAGCATTGACAAACCAGCTCTCCTACCCTATAGTTACCTTGCCGACGATGGAAATTTGCTTGCCTTACGCCTGCTATTTAGTGGTTATTAAAAGTGTTGCTTTAGGGCATAAGATTGCTTGTCTCAATACCCTTCATGTTTTTACAAAACTATAACAAAATGGGATTGGCTTTTCTCAATTTTCAACCGGCTATTTGACTGTTACGAGGAGTACATGTCTTGCCACAAAAAAATGCATATTCGACGAGATTCTACGGCTGGTTTATTGTTGGCGCCTGCTTTGCCATTACCTTTACCCTTGGAGAGGCCATGTGGACATTTGGCATCTTCTTTAAACCCCTGGGAAATGAATTTGGCTGGAGTCGGGCTTTAGTATCGTCTGGCTACACCGCCTTTCTTATTGGTTACGCTATTTCAGCAATCATTACGGGTAGACTTGCAGACAGATTTAACCCCCGTCCTATTCTCTTGGTGAGCGCTCTGCTAGCCGGAATCGGCACAGGCTTATGCAGCCTGGTGCAGAACATTAATCAGCTCCGCACCTTCCTCTTTATTGCCGGACTCGGTGGTGGTGCCACCTTTTCAGTGCCAACTTCGATTGTGCAGCGATGGTTCTACCGAAGGGCAAACGCTGGCCTGGCACTGAGCATAGTGGTATGTGGAGTTGGTATCGGTGCCCTAGCCTTTGCGCCGCTGATCAACTATTTGATTTTGGGCTATGGTTGGAGAAGCACCTATTTTATCGCGGGAATACTCTACTTACTTATCATTGCTGCATCATCACTCGTCATTAAACCCACGCCCGTACACCCCATACACCCAAAAATAAATGCGGCGGAAAAAAACGATCTGTCCACCAATATTGCGCCTGATTGGACAACAGCCAAGGCCCTCATGGATCCTTCTTTTATTAGCGTGTCCTTTGTTACGGTTACAGTTATATTTGCCTTCCAATTTCTCATGGTCCACCTGGTACCTCATGCAACTGATGCCGGCATATCTCCAACCCTGTCGGCAGGGGCTCTCGGCCTCCTGGGGGGCTTCTCTGTTCCTGGCCGCATTCTGTCTGGTTTTATAGCTGACAGGATAAGCTGGCAGATGACCCTTGCCTTATCATGCTTTGGAATGGCCCTAGCACTCTCACTGCTTCTCTTCTTAGAAAAGGCATGGATGCTCTATTGCTTTGTTTTTTTCTATGGTATATGCCATGGCCTTAGGGTGCCTGCTAATGTTGGCATTCTCGGTGAATTCTTTGGGATGCACTCCTTAGGAGAACTTACCGGCCTTGTTATTGCTATAGGTATGATTATAGGGGCTTTTTCCCCTTATATCGTAGGATTCATTTTCGATATGGTTGGCAGTTATTCTGTGGCCCTTATTATAATAATGCTTCTTTTGTTAAGCAGCGGAACCGTAGCCTTCTCAATCAAGAAGCCTATTGCGCCAGAATAACATTTCACCCATGGCTCAAATACGTGCCTGGAGTATGCTCTTTTTTTACAGAATTGCCAGCAAGCATCAAATTTTCGGCTTTACCAGTTAGCATCCTATCCTATAACTCACTAAACACCATACTAATTTTCTTGACTCAATTTTAGTGCAGGTATATTTATGTGAATGTTGTATAAATATGACAAACAACTGTCATGAGGCATACATTACCAGGTGACCCAGCACGTAAATTTTAGGCAGGCAATCTTTGTTACCGATGAATAGTATCAGGCACACATAGAATTGGTGTAGAAATTCTGTTTAGTTGTAAATACCAGATCAGGTATGATAAGGCCCGGAAACAAAGCTGCTGTATACTTTATTTTTAAAATTCAACTCATGAGATAGAGGGTAAGACCATGCAAAAGATAAGATACTTGGCCTTGGTATCCTTTAATAGTGCATGTATTATGATGCTTGTACTTTTTGGCCTTTTTACCATTATAGGAACCGGCACTGACGATTATAACGCCATAACAATCACTAACCTGGATAACCATGATTATTATGTTGAACTTAGAAATGCAGAAGACTTGTTGATAGATTCTTTAAAGGTGCATGATTACCCAAGTTTTGATGCAACTGACTCATTTAGTGATATAGAAGAAGGAAATTATTATATAATAATATACCGTGATAATGTTGAGTATGGCAGGACATCGTTATTTCACCTTGATGATTATGAATATGAATGTTTTACTATTAATAGGTATGGTGAAATTGATAATTGCTAGCCAAGAGGCCTACTTCAAACAAATT
>CAYMVB010000284.1:0-1801 GCA_964393665.1 uncultured Desulfobacteraceae bacterium
GTTCCGTAATGAACAATGGAGGCGATTAAGGCTGCGTCGGCTTTTCCCCTGGTTAGGGCATCGTATATATGGTTCATGCCTCCGGCGCCACCTGAGGCAATAACAGGAATGCCAACGCTGGAGGAAACCAGGCGTGTGAGATTCAGTTCGTAGCCCTGCTGAGCGCCATCTGCATCAATGGAGTTCAGGCATATCTCGCCTGCCCCAAGGTTTTCTGATTTTTTTGCCCACCACAGGGCATCGATACCGGTAGGGGTTCGGCCTCCATTTATGAAAACCTCATAGCCCGATGGGATTTTTTGGCTTTCATGAACCTTTTTGGCATCCATACCGAGAACTATGCACTGGCTTCCAAAAGAGGATGCACCGTCTGATATTATTGTTGGATTTTGAACTGCGGCAGTATTAACGCTGACCTTTTCAGCGCCTGCCAACAAAACGGCTCGCATGCCCTCAAGGGTTCTAATCCCACCACCCACGGAAAACGGGATAAAGATGGTTTCGGCAACCTTTCTTACAACATCTATCATGATGTCTCTTTTTTCATTTGAGGCGGTAATATCATAAAAGACGATCTCGTCCGCGCCTTCCTCGTAGTAGAACGTAGCCATTTCAACAGGGTCGCCGATATCTACATTATTCTTGAACTTTATGCCTTTTGTTGTTTTTCCGTCTCTCACATCAAGGCAGGGTATAATCCGTTTGCTGAGCATTGTATTAAAGCATCTCTAAAAATAATATCATTTATGGACATTGCCAGATAAAAGGGTTAGTCGTAAAATCGATCTTGTTTTATTGATAGGTATGATAGTATTGATTGATGAAAACGGCAAGCATAATCGTTTTGCTTATAATAGTACCTTGCGGGTTCATCAGGAAAAGCTTTCTGTAGCCTTATAATTGCTTGACACTAACTAGTTGTTTTTATATATAATTCCATGTGAGCAAAATGAGGTTCATGGTATGTTGGCTGGTTTTATACAAGAGTTAATCGTAAAAGGAGAATACATATGTCAAGAAAGAAAGAAGACCTTGCAGGGCCAGGGATTGGAAACTACGAAGATCTGGAGAAGACCCTTCCAGAAAATTATAGCTCCCTGCTTACACCCAGGGAGACACAAAGGGCAATATTTGAGGCCAAAAAGTACATAGAGGAAAACCTTTGCAAAGAGTTAAATTTGATGATGGTTCAGGTTCCTCTCATTGTGGATTCCGAAAGTGGGGTGAATGACCTGTTAGACCGTGACGGATCGAGGACGCCTGTGCAGTTTCATATTTCAAATGATTATAATAAAAACGCGGTAGACGCACAGGTAGTTCAGGCAGCGACAAAATGGAAACGTATGGCCCTTAAACAGTTCGGCATGGATGTAGGGGAAGGGATATGCACTGACATGAAGGCGGTGCGAAAGGATTACTTTCTTGACCATGATCACAGCGCATACGTTGACCAGTGGGACTGGGAGAAGGTTATAACCGCAGACCAGAGGAATCTTGATTTTCTTACGGATATTGTTAAAAAAATATGGAAGGTGCTCAAAGGTGCAGAGACCTATGTCCAGGAAATGTTTCCCCAACTAAAAACAGAAAAATACTCCGATATGCCTGACGAGCTTACCTTTATCCACGCCGAGGAAATCCTCGAAAAATACCCGGATCTGCCCAGAAAGCAACGTGAGACAGAAATTGCAAAGGAATACTTGGCAGTTTTTATCTATGGCATAGGTTGGACCCTTGATGATGGATATCCGCATGAAATGAGGGCGGCAGACTATGATGACTGGGCAACAGAGACCGTATC
>CAYMVB010000285.1:0-5716 GCA_964393665.1 uncultured Desulfobacteraceae bacterium
ATTATTGACTCCGGTCATGACGGAAGTCATGCCCTCCCTGCTATTCTTTATACGCAGCTTCTTGGATTGAGCCTTGGCATAGACGGGGAAACCCTGGGAGTAGGGGAAAATAATATTAGCATCGAGGAAATAGAATCCTTTTTAGGTTAAGAGACAATACATGCTATGAGTATGAGGAGAAAAGATGAAAGAGGATAAAATTGGATCAGTTATGGTTTTGGGTGCAGGCATAGGCGGCATTCAAGCGGCCCTTGACTTGGCAGATTCTGGTTTTTATGTTTATTTGATTGAAAAATCCCCCAGCATCGGCGGGAGGATGGCACAACTGGACAAGACATTCCCCACAAATGACTGTTCTATGTGCATCATGGGCCCAAAGCTTGTTGAATGCGGTCGGCATCTGAACATTGAGATATTGACCCTTTCGAATGTAGAAGAAGTTAAAGGAGAAGAGGGGAATTTCCAGGTCAGAGTGCATCAGAAGGCACGGTATGTCGATGCTGATAAATGTACAGGTTGTGGGGATTGTGCAACTGCGTGCCCGGTTAATATCCCGGATGTGTTTAATGAGGAATTATCCGAGCAACAGGCTATCTACCTTACATATCCCCAGAGTGTTCCAAGGGTTTTTGCAATAGAAAAAAGAGATCGCCCTCCATGTAACCTTGCCTGCCCTGCCCATATCAATGTGCAAGGGTATGTGGCGATGGTAAAGGCAGGAAAATACAAGGAGGCAGTTAAAATAATTATGCGTGATATGCCGCTTCCAGGTGTATTGGGGAGGGTGTGTGTACGATTCTGTGAGGAGCAATGCCGTCGACGGGAGGTAGATGAAGCGGTTTCAATAAATCAGCTAAAGCGATTTGCCGCAGACCAGGTAGACATACTTTCTCTTCCCGTGCCTGAGATAACCTTTAGACAAGAAAGGGTTGCGATAATAGGATCGGGTCCAAGCGGACTTACGGCAGCATACTTTCTTGGGTTACAAGGGTACAAATCTACTATCTTCGAGGCCTTAGATATAGCAGGCGGTATGCTTTCGGTAGGCATTCCTGAGTACAGGCTTCCGAGAGACGTCCTAAATAGGGAGATTGAGAATATTGAAAGGTTTGGAGTTGAAATAAAGACAAACACCCCGATTGGAAAAGACTTAACAATTAATAGCCTTTTTGAACAAGGATACAAGGCTGTATATATAGCAACAGGCGCACATAAGGGAATGAGCCTAAATATTCCAGGTGAAGAAGATTATGAGACCGTTCACCAATGTGCCCCCTGGCTGAAGGAGGTTAACACCGGAAACATAACTGAAATCAATGGAAAGGTTGTAGTGCTGGGAGGGGGAAATGCAGCCATTGATGCAGCAAGGGTATCTATTCGGTTAGGGGCCGATGAGGTTCATATAGTGTATAGAAGGGGCAGGGAAGAGATGCCCGCAGATCCGCTTGAGATAGAGGATGCCCTCAAAGAAGGAATACAACTGCATACACTTGCAAGCCCGGAGAAGATCATAGGCGAAAATGACATAGTAAAGGGTATCGAATGTATTAAAAATACCCTTGGAAAACCCGACGAATCAGGCAGAAGAAGACCCGTTCCTGTTGAAGGTTCTCAATTTTTTATCCAGGCAGATCACATAATAGCAGCAATAGGGCAAAAAGCAGATAAATCATTTGCCCTCGAAGCAGATATGGAGTTCTCTGACGGAGATTTCCTGATGGTTAACCCTGAGACAGGTGAGACAAAAAAGAAGGGTGTATTCGCAGGGGGTGACGTAGTCACCGGACCAAAAACAGTCATTGAGGCGATCGCACAGGGTAAGACGGCTGCGAAATCTATTTCCTCTTATTTGCAGGGTCGGGAGATGCCTTTATATGAGAAATCTGATTTTTCAGATAATTATAACCCAATTAACCCATCAGAGCCTAAGGTTCTCAGGGCAACGATCCCATCCCTTGATGTGAAACAGCGCGTGAAAGGCTTTGAGGAAACCAATCTGGCGCTTGATGAGAAAACTGCCCGAAAAGAGGCGTCACGCTGCCTTGACTGTGGGGTTTGTAGCGAATGTTTTCAATGTGTGGAGGTATGTCAGGCCGATGCTATAGATCACAGCATGACTGATAAGGAATTTGATATTAATGTAGGATCTATAGTATTGTCCCCGGGTTATAATCCATATGATCCAGGCATACATGACACATATAACTACAACCGATTCCCCAATGTCGTTACCGGTTTGGAATTCGAGCGGTTATTGAGTGCATCCGGGCCCAATGGGGGTCACCTTGTAAGGCCGTTCGATAAAAAGGAGCCAAAAAAGATTGCCTGGATACAGTGCGTTGGTTCGAGAAATACTCATGGTGGAGGCAATAGCTATTGTTCGTCCGTTTGTTGCACCTATGCAATCAAGCAGGCAATCATAGCTAAGGAGCACTCCTCAGGACCTTTAGACGCTGCAATATTCTATATTGACATAAGGACTTATGGGAAAGATTTTGAACGATACTATAATCGGGCTAAAGATGAAATAGGGGTCCGTTTTATAAAATCTAAGATAAATAATGTTTTTTCAGGGGATGAGCCTGGCAGCCTTAAAATAAGATATACGGATGAGCAAGGAAATACAGTGCATGAAGACTTTGATATCGTTGTTTTATCCGTTGGCCTTGAGACAGCACCTGAATCCATAGACATTGCCGGAAAAATTGGAGTTGATCTTACCCGTTACAATTTTGTTGATTCTACCAGTTTCGACCCAGTTAAAACATCCAGGCCAGGTGTTTATGCATGCGGCGTTTTTGAAGGGCCAAAAGATATACCGGATACTGTTGCCCAGGCAAGCGCTGCCGCGGCGGCTGCTACCTCTGCTTTAGCAGCAGTGAGAGGCACGAGAATCAAGAAAAAGGAATACCCGCCGGAAAGGGATGTAAGCGAAGAGCCATTAAGAATAGGTGTTTTCGTATGCCACTGCGGTATAAACATAGGTGGAATAGCTGATGTTAAGGCAATCCTGGATTATACCAGGTCCCTTCCAGGTGTAGTCTATTCAGAGGAAAATCTTTTTACTTGCTCAGAGGATACGCAGGCAAAGATGAAACAGGTCATTATGGAGCAGCAGTTGAACAGAGTAGTAGTTGCCTCTTGTACGCCAAGAACTCATGGGCCCTTATTTATGGAGACATGCAGGGAAGCTGGTCTTAACCCGTATCTTTTTGATATGGCAAACATCAGGGACCAATGCACATGGGTTCACATGAATGAGCCGGAAAAAGCAAAGGAAAAGGCAAAGGATTTAGTGCGGATGACTGTTGCCAGGGCTGCCAAACTTGAACCACTCTATCAAATCCCCCAGAGTATCTGCCAGGAGGCCATGGTAGTTGGTGGCGGTGTGTCAGGAATGACTGCAGCTATTGGATTAGCTGATCAGGGATTTAAAACATATCTAATAGAAAGGGAGAACATGCTGGGCGGCAATGCCAACAGACTTCGGTCTACATGGAAAAACGAGGAGGTAGCACCCTATGTGCAGAAGATGATCAGGAGAGTGAATGAGCATAATCTGATTGAGCTTTACTTAGAAACTACCGTCAAAGAGACTCATGGTATAGTAGGAAAGTTTTCATCCAGGCTCATGAGTTCTCAGGGTAAAGAGACAGAGGTGAATCATGGAGTTACTATCATAGCGAATGGTGGGGATAGCTACAAACCCCAAGAATACCTCTATGGAGAGGATCCTAATATCTTGTTGTCCTTAGACCTTGATCAGGAAATAATGAAAGATTCTAAAAGGCTTAAAGAGGCGAAAGCCGCCATATTCATACAGTGCGTTGGCTCTAGAGAGCCGGACAGACCTTACTGCAGTAAAGTATGCTGCACTCACTCCATCAGGAGCGCAATTACCCTTAAAGAATTAAACCCTGATATGGATATATTTATTATATACAGGGATATAAGAACATACGGTGAAAGAGAGGATTTATACAGAGATGCTCGGTCTATGGGCATACATTTTATTCGTTATGAAATAGAGAGCAAGCCGATTGTCGAAAAAATGAATGGAAGGTTAAGGTTGACGGTCCTTGACCAGGTACTTAAAAGGAACATTCAAATAGATGCCGATATTATAACCCTTGCCTCCGCTGTAATACCGCGCGAGGATAATAAGGCATTTTCAGAACACTTTAAGGTGGCCTTGAATCAAGATGATTTTTTTATGGAGGCCCACGCGAAGCT
Organism: uncultured Desulfobacteraceae bacterium; assembly: GCA_964393665.1. Classification (GTDB taxonomy): domain Bacteria; phylum Desulfobacterota; class DSM-4660; order Desulfatiglandales; family B25-G16; genus M55B121. Next base: position 4,234 of record CAYMVB010000285.1, read on the forward strand.
AAGGCCAGTGGACTTTGCTTCTGCTGGGATATTTGTGTGTGGACTGGCGCATGGGCCTAAGGCTATTGATGAGTCTATATCTCAGGCACAGGCATCAGTATCGAGGGCCTGCACCATACTTTCCCATAAAGAGAGGATGGTAGGTGGAATTGTAGCAGAGGTCAACCCAAAGCGTTGCGTTGCTTGTTTAACATGCGTGAGGGTCTGCCCATTTCATGTGCCGCAAATTGACTATAAGAACTCAGTCGCGATGATAGACCCGGCAATATGCCAGGGATGCGGTATTTGCACCACGTTATGCCCTAATAATGCAATCCAGGTAGCAAACTATAAGGATGAGCAGGTGATTCCTAAATTGACAGCATTATATTAAAGGAAGATCCTTGAAGGTGGGGACTCAAAATCGGGATGTAAAAAGGTTTCAGTATGTATCAGTTAATTTAAAACAATAAGTTTGGCAAAATCGTAAAAAGTTTTTTACGACTGATTTTGGCCGGTTTGGGGAAGTGACGTATGAAATGCTGAGCGTTAATGCCGCTGCAAGCGGGACAAACTGGCCCGCCTGCCTTGCATGGGCGAGAGCGATGGCGGGCAGGCCTGAGGCCTTTAGATCGAGTTTTTGGAATGTAGCGCGGTATTTCATGAATCCCAAAATGGACATCATGAGCGAGTAACATGACTTTTTACAAAACAATCAAGCTGTAGATTTCACATTAAAGAGGATAAGAAATGGAGGATTTTGAACCGAGAATTGTTGCAATGCTTTGTAATTACTGTGCTTACAGTGCAGCAGACCTTGCAGGTGTTGGGAGAATCCAATATCCAACTAATGTGCGGGTAGTGCACTATCTTTGCACGGGCAAGGTGGAAATTATCCATATTCTGAAAGCCTTTGAAGCTGGGGCGGACGCTGTATTCGTTGGAGGCTGAGAGCCTGGCACATGTAATTTCCTGGAGGGAAATTTAAGGGCGAAAAAGAGAGTTGAGTTTACTAAAAACCTATTAGATGAAGCTGGCATTGGAGGTGAGCGGCTGGAATTTTTTCATATAGCTGCCTCTGAGGCACCGTTGTTTGCCGAAATAGTAGAGAAAATGACAGAGCGTGCAAAAAAACTGGGGCCTAATCCATACCCACATAGGATTAGGTCCATTCAAGAAATATGAAAAAAAGGAAATTCAGATGATTATTGCAGAAAGAAAGCCTTTTGAAGAGATAAAGGGATATGTAAAAAATAATGAAAGAATACTTATCTTAGGCTGTGAAACGTGTGTGGCCGTATGCCAGGCAGGCGGAAGAAAAGAGGTGGAGATCCTGGGCTCTCAATTAAGATTGGCCTTTGGTAATGATGGAAAGAAGGTAGAAGTCAGTGAGGAGGCCGTTATTCGTCAATGCGATGATGAGTATATGGATGACCCGGCCCTGATAGAGAAGGTAAGGGATGCAGATGTTATAGTGTCTATGGCATGCGGGGTAGGCGTTCAG
>CAYMVB010000286.1:0-2452 GCA_964393665.1 uncultured Desulfobacteraceae bacterium
CATAAGAAAATAATTACCTGGTGAAAAAGACACATAGGGTTTTATATAAGGATTAACTACTATTTGCACCTTTTTTCGCTATGTGCCTTTTTCACGTTGATTTATGTGAAAGTTGTCAAATTAAAATCCTCTTTGATAAAAAGAGGATTTTTAATCATTCCTCAGAAATCGAATAAATATTCAGTTAAGCCATACCATGACAAAATCATGCACCCTTTTCCTCTTACTATTCAGCTTAGGCTTAAAAATTCCCTCAGCATTCCCTCAAGATTTTGAAAAAACCGAATGCCCTGATAGTAAAAAGGGGGCTTATGTAAAAACCTCCAATAAAAAGCCTTCATTTCTTGTTATTAAAAATAACGGGCAGCTACATATAGATGCTGAATACTATATAAACGGTAAAGGTCATGCGCTATATTTCAATAAAGATACAATCACCTTTACTATAACAAACCTTTATAATAAAAAAAGATACCCCCTTCCTTTATATAACGAAACAAAGGCGGCTTTAAAACAATCCGCCACCTTCAGCCTCAAACCCATAGGCACAAGCAATGGAGTAGAGCTTATCGCAGGCAAAAGACTGTCCGGCAGGGTAAACTACCTTATGGGCAAAAACCCGGAAAACTGGCACACAGACATACCTGTATATAGAGAGATTGTTTACAAAAACCTCTACAACGGCATTGACCTTAAGATATACGGCACAAAAGGCCGGATGGAATATGACTTTATTGTCTCCCCCCACGCAGATCCAGCTAAAATACAAATTGCCTGTGAAGGTATAGATACATTAAAGATAAATGAGAAAGGAGACCTTATTATACATACGCCCCTTGGTAAAATAACCCACCTAAAACCGGCTATATATCAAAGCATAAGGGGTACAAAGCACAGTGTTGAAGGCTCCTTCGCTGTGGCAAAGAACACATTCTCATTTAATATAAAGACATATGATACGAACCACCCTCTTATAATAGACCCTCTGACACTTTCTTACTCTACATACCTTGGCGGATCTTCTGAGGATCTGAGCCAGTCCATTGCCGTTGATTCAACAGGCAGTGCCTATATAACAGGCATTACAAATTCAGATGACTTTCCAATAGAACAGCCATTCCAGAGTTCATTTGCTGGGGACCACACTATCTTTATAACCAAGATTAACCCCAGCGGAGATGCCCTTGTATACTCAACCTACATAGGTGGAAGCGGTAATGATAGGGCAACCGGCATTGCAGTTGATTCAACAGGCAGTGCCTGTATAACAGGGGAGACAAGCTCAGAGGACTTTCCTGTCAAACGCCCGTATCAGGATATGCTTGCCGGCGGCTATGATGCCTTTATCACCAAACTAACCCCCTCAGGCAACGATATCTCTTTTTCCACATACCTTGGGGGAAGCCAATATGATACGGGATCATCCCTTACTGTTGATTCGTCAGGAAGCATTTACGTAGCTGGCACTACAAGGTCATCCGATCTTCCTGTAAAAAACGCCTTTCAAAAGACTATAAAAAAACACTTAGGCCTGGCAATACTAACAGATACATTCGTTGCTAAGCTTACAAATGATGGCAGCGCCCTGATATACGCTACTTACCTTGGAGGCAGTGGACAAGATAAAGCAAACAGTATAGCTGTTGACCAATCAGGTAATGCATATATTACCGGTGAAACCTCTTCCGCTGACTTTCCTGTAAGAAATGCCTTTCAGGGATCATATGCAGGCATTACAGACGCATTTGTTTGCAAACTAAATTCCGAGGGAGCCGACATTATTTACTCTACCTATCTTGGAGGAAGTTATGGGGATTTTTCCAGGTCTATTGCCGTTGACTCCTCTGGTTGCGCCTATATAACCGGGCAAACAGGCTCCCTGAATTTTCCTCTCCTAAACGCATACCAAAATAAAATCGGTGACGGGAACCACGGCCTTTTATATTTTGGGGATGCCTTTGCTGCTAAAATAGGCCCATACGGGGATCAATTACTATACTGTACATACTTAGGGGGCAGCGGACAAGACAGGGGAAACGGCATTGCCGTGGATCGATTCGGAAATGCACATATTATAGGCGAGACCTCTTCCATTGATTTTCCCCATATAAATGCCTTTCAGGGAGTATTAAAGGGTAAAACCGATGCCTTTCTCTCTATAGTAAATCCTGAGGGGAAAAACCTGGCCTGTTCTACTTACCTTGGTGGAAACAGGCAGGATACAGGAAACAGCATTGTTCTTGATTTATATGGCTTTTCTTACCTAACAGGGTTAACATATTCATATGACTTCCCTTTAGAAAAACCCCTTGCAGAAAAAGCACCTGGAAAACCAGACGCATTTATTACGAAGATAGAACCGTTAGATGAATTTTTTCTACCGGATGGCGATGTAGCACCTTTTGGCAGTCGTGATGGCATCATAGATGTCGGAGATGCCCTTATTTGCCTG
>CAYMVB010000287.1:0-2509 GCA_964393665.1 uncultured Desulfobacteraceae bacterium
GATATTCAACCTTTTAATGTTCAATATCATGGGGTGCAGATACTATTATGTGTATGGATATTAAGAAGGTAGATGAATTTTTCTCATTTTCTTTCCTTGATTCAGTGTTTTGTCCTTGACAATAAAACATGCTGTAGCTTATATCTTTGCATAATTTTGTTATTCCAAAAATTTTTTTTCATGTTATCTGAGAGGGCTTAAATGGAAAATGAAATAAAGATAACCAAACCAGAATCTTACATTGTCTCGCTTTTAGGGAAAATTCCTATTCTTTCCTATTATTCACATTCAAGGGGTTGGTCTTTTTTGATTAGCTGGGGGCACAGGTTATCAGGCCTAACATTAGTATTTTACATGTTCGCCCACCTTTACACCCTTTCACTTTTATTTAAGCCTGATCAATTCGATGCTGATATGCAATTTCTGAATAATTTCCTTTTTACCTTTCTTGAGTGGTGTGTAGCCATACCTGTTATATTTCATGCACTTAATGGGGGGAGATTGATTTTATATGAGATGTTCCATGTTAGGGCTGAAGAAATGATAATCCGTTTAATGGTTATTATCGGCATTGTATATATTGCAATTGTGGGATTCTTTTTTATCGAGGAAGGCCGACAGATCTCAGCAATTGTATTTTGGTCAATTACTGTTATCATAAGCCTGGTTGCATTTTTTATCGTGCTCTTTAAGTTGTGGAGCACAGGCAACTCCCTGATGTGGAAACTGCAGAGAATTACTGGCGGGTTTATGTTTTTGATGCTTATAGGCCACATGCTCTTTATGCACATGAATTACCTAGCAGGGCATGACAGCAAGACTATTTTATTGCGCATGCAGAGCCCATTTATAAAGGGCGTTGATTTTATATTTATCCTTTTTCTGCTTTTTCATGCAGGCTATGGCATGTTTAGCATTGCTACCGATTATTTAAGGCCAGGGCCTGTATTGAAGTCCTTGACATTTTTAATTATAGTAGTAATGCTTGTGTCTGCATTTTTCGGCATACGACTTTTGGCAGCTTTATAAAGGAGAAGATGATGGGAGAAAAATTGGCTATAGGTTCCACGTTAACGTGTGATGTCCTGGTTATTGGAGCCGGAGGTGCAGGGCTTAGGGCTGCCGCTCAGATATGCGAGGAAAGACCTGAAACCAAGATAATAGCCCTTACAAAGGTCACAAGCCCACAGAAATCGCATACAACTACTGCACAAGGGGGTATGGCTGCAGTTGACCCAAGGGATCCGGAAGACCGGCCTTTATTCCATATGTTTGATACCTGGAAGGGCTCTGATTGTTCTGCTGATCAGAATGTTATCAAAAAGGTATGTGATACAGGGTGGGAAGAGGTTGTATGGCTTGAGAGACACGGAATGCATTTCAGCCGGACAGGGGAAGACAGGATAGCCAAAAGGCCTTTCGGCGGTCACATGCTTAACTTTGGAGAGAAAAAGGCCTTTAGGGCGTGCTACGAGGCCACAAGGACCGGAAAGGGCATTATGGACACCGCATGGGTTGAATGTCTAAAATATGGTGTACATTTTATTGGGCAGTGTGTAGCAACAGAGCTTCTCTTTGATGGTGATAGATGTGTTGGCGCCATTATATTTCGATTCCCAGATGGTGAATTCAAGGCAGTGCTTGCAAAGGCAACTATTATTGCAACGGGCGGGAAGACACGAATGTACCAGGTGAGCACCAATTGTAGGGGAAACACCGGTGATGGCCTTGCAATAGCGCTTAACGCTGGCCTCCCGGTTATGGACTTAGAGGCAGTTCAGTTTCACCCAACAGGTATGGTAGGACCCGGTATATTGGCAAGTGAGGCATTGAGAGGGGAGGGGGCCATTTTAAGGAATAAGGATGAAGAGCCCTTTATGGAACGGTATGCGCCTACTGCAAAGGATCTTGCACCAAGGGATCTTATTTCGCGTTCTATTATTACGGAGATTCGAGAGGGTCGGGGTCTTTTTAATGAGGACCACAATGCTCACCATGTATGGTTAGATTTGAGGCATCTCCCAAAAGAGGTTCATGAGAAAAAAATTCAGGAGATTGAATCTTTTTTTAGACGCTTTGTAGGGGTTGACCCTGAAACAGAACTTTGCCCCGTTGCACCGACTGCCCATTATCAGATGGGCGGGATTCCCACAGACGAGTATGGAAATGTGCAGAGGGACCCTGAGGATATTGTGCCAGGTCTTTTTGCCTGCGGGGAAGCTGCTGCTGCTTCGTTGCATGGCTTGAACAGACTGGGTACAAATTCACTTTTAGAACTGATTACAATGGGTAAGGTTACAGGCAGAAAGGTTGTTGAATATTTAAAGGATGCAAAAGACCCAGAGAAAGTACCTTCTAATGCGGGCGATATAACATTCGGGCAATTTTCTACATACCTTAACAACAAGGGAAGTGAGCGATATGCTCGTGTCCGGCATGTATTGCGGCATACTATGATGGATAAAGTAGGTATATACAGAAGTGAAAAGCCATTGCTCGAGGCAATTGA
>CAYMVB010000288.1:0-1619 GCA_964393665.1 uncultured Desulfobacteraceae bacterium
CAGGAGGCATTGAATGAGCTTTCTATATTAAACCAAGGATCAAACAGGGAAATCATAGAACAGCATATAAAAAACTCGAGGCTCATCGGATCAGACACAAAACAGCTTTGTATTTTATCAAACCTGACAAAGGCTAATGCAGAGAACATAATAAAAGAACTATTGTCAGATAAACGTATCTTTAAATTTGATGTGGACAAAGGGTTATTTATACACATCGAATATTATAGTCATGCAAAAAAAAGGATTGAGGCTGCTCTTGAGGACTACCACAGGCGTTTCCCTCTTAGACCAGGGATGATGAAAGAAGAGTTAAAGTCCCGCCTGTCTGTTGTTATAAGAGAGAGACTCTTTAATCAGATCCTTAACCACCTTGCAAAAGAAGATGTACTTGTTAAGGAAAAAGACATCATTAGGCTTAAGAATTACAAGGTAGAACTTTTTGAGGATCAGCAGCGCATTCTTAGCCGTATAGAGGAAATCTATAAAAACGGCAGCCTAGAGCCACCTTATTTTAAAGACTTAGACAAGGACCTGATAAATAAGAGCAACAGAGATTTATTAGAGGTTATGGTCAAAGAGCATATCCTCGTGAAGGTAAAGGAGGATCTATATTTTCATCATGGCGCAATCAAGGAACTTGAGGAAAGGCTCATAAAATTTTTACAGGAAAAGGATGAGATAACTACATCTGAATTGAAAGAACTTACGGGAGTCTCCAGAAAATACACCATACCCCTCATAGAATACTTTGATAAAATTCAATTGACGGTAAGGGTAGGCGATAAACGAATGCTCAGGAAGAGAAAAGAAAATTGATACCCATTAATAATTTTTTCTTGACATCTAAAAAAAATTCATTCTATATGGGAAATGATAGTTTTCTCTAGAGAACAAATATGCCAATAGAATATAAACCCGTACCTGCTATTGAAAAATGCTTTAAGGTCCTTGACTTATTTGCCAGCTCAAAAAAGCCTTTAAGTATCAGTGAGATATCAAGATTTCTGGACTTTAATAAAAGCACTGTTTTTCATATAGTTTACACATTAAATGACCTTGGAATATTAGAAAATGGTGCTGAAAATAAATTTAGACTTGGCAAACAACTTTATGTTCTCGGAAAGGCAGCAGGTAAAGAGTCTGAGCTTATACATACGGTAAGGCCATATCTCGATAAAATAGCAAAAGAGACAAAATTAACTGCATTTTTAGGCATCCTTTCAAACAATTCTGCGGTTATCGTTGACAAGGTTGATTCGCCCTATGGAATCCGAGTGAGCTCTGAGATAGGGCTGAGCATACCTCTCCTTGCAGGTGCTATTGGTAAAGTTTTTTTGTCACAGATGTCCGACTCCGAAGTTGATAAAATTTTATCTAGGGAAAAGCTAAAAAAATACACACCTTTTTCGTGTAATAATGTTGCTAAATATAGAGAGATAATAAAAGAAGTACGTGAAAATGGTGTAGCAATTGACAGGGAAGAATATATTGAAGGCATAAGGGCAATGGCTGTTCCCCTTAAAGTTGGTGGACACAGACTTTTAGTTTCAATGTGGTTTGTGGGATTAAGCACCCAGCTAAAAGATGACATTCTACCAAAATTTTCACGTATTCTA
>CAYMVB010000289.1:0-2390 GCA_964393665.1 uncultured Desulfobacteraceae bacterium
AGGGATTAGAAATAAGAAGGCCCTATGAGGAAGAATATCTTGGCAGGGTACATCATGCAGTAGCAATGTAAAGGAAACTTAATGGCAGTGAGTGAACCACAAAGTAAGAGAAACCCAAAAAACCCGAGTGAACCAACAAACAAGAGAAACCCAATGATGGAGAGTGAACCAATAAACAGGAAATATAAAATTTCCAGAGGAGGAAGAATGTTAGCAGACATATTACATAAAATAGCCGGCATGGATAGCAATGAATCAAGATACTATCCTCGCCCCAGTCTGGCGGGTCCAGACCGTTGTATACGCCAAATGGTTTATTGGGGTATGGGTATAGCACGGAAACCATTACCAGGGAGAGCAGTTATCATATTTGATGATAGCTCATTCCATGAAGAATTGACCGATGATTGGATACGCAAGAGTGCTTATCAATTACATAGTGAACAGATGAAAATTGATATAGGTACAAAATACGGCATTCACCTTATTGGTCATATTGATGGCATCGTTACCGATCTTACCGGGCAAGACATCCATTTTGAGCACAAAGCTATTAATCATTTTACCTTTCAAAAGTATTGGACTGGGGAAATTCCGCAGGATTATATTTTTCAAACCTGCCTCTATAATCTCGGACTCAAGAAAGACAACCCAGATATAAATCAGAGCCTTTTGCTTATTAAAAACAAGAACACCTCACAATATCTTGAATACTTAATCAACTATGAAGATGACACGGCAACCATAATACAGCGTATTAATTCTCAGGGTGAAACAATAGAAATGGGTGAGGTAATTAAAAGCATTACTGATTCAGCTTTTAATAAGTTTGCTGTGGTTTCGGATTATATTAAACAAAAAAAACTACCCTTGCGCCAATATGACATAGATGATTGGCATTGCCAGTATTGCGGATGGAAGCAGCTTTGTTGGGGAGACTATGAAAAAGAATTTCAGGAATTAAAAACAGATGAAATGTTACCTAATGAGATAGCTGATATGGTGCGATACTCAAAAGAACTTGCCGGACATCGCCTTGACATGGAAAAGGAAGAAAAGGTTTTAAAGGAAAAGATCAAAACAACCATGAAGGATGCCGGAGTCAGGGAAGGAAAAGCAGGAGAATATCTTTGCATTTTAAAATTACAAAAAAGGGAGCGGCTTGATAAGTCCCTTATACCTGAAAACATCATAGCCAATGCAACACAAGTATCGCAATTTGAACAACTTAATATTAGAAAATTAAAGGAGAATAACCATGCAAATGACAGCGTTTAAAGGTCAGTTTACACGTATCAAGGGAGTAAGCGAAAGGCGCAGGCTTCCACGGTTAGGGAAAATTCGTTTAGGAATAAAAAAGGTATCCAAAAAAAGTGGCAAGGAATACCCCGCAGAGGTAGATTATTTTGTCGTGCCGCCGGAGGTAGAAAAGTTGTATGGTCCACAACCGAAAGAACTTGATGTTATGCTGCCTGTCAATGAGCTGGATGTAATATTTCCGCAAAAATATACCTGGTACGGTCAAAGTAGAGGCCCCAAATGTATTGGCAATGGCGAAAACGCCATACGAGTTAATGAGCAAACAGGGGAGTTTGAAGATCGTGAGTGTCCCTGTGAACTACTTGAAGAGGGTAAATGCCAGCGGAGGGCACATCTTATGGTTATACTTCCACAGATAAGTTTAGGCGGTGTATATCAAATAGATGTAGGGTCATACCATAGTATAGTTGATATTAATAGCGGTTTGGAATATGTTGAAGCACTCATTGGACGTTTTGCCATGGTACCATTAAAGCTCCGTAGAGTACCACGGGATACTTATGGTAGCGGCAGCAAGCAGACACACTATACACTTTCTATACACGCAGATGTAAACGTGGATATGCTTAATGCACTTAGGGAAAACACTCAAAAGATTCTCATGGGTCAGCAATATGCCCTGCCTGCACCAGAACAAATTAATCCTGTTATGGATGAAGGGAAAATCGAATATATAGATGAGGAAGATGTATTGGAGCAAGAGGCAACTATGGGCGAAGTAGAAACCCCCCCAAAACAAACAAAACAGCCTTCAGAAGCAACGAAAAATAAAAATGAAGGGGAAGGTATGGGTGAAAAGGAGAAAAAGGAATTTATATGGAGCTTCATTCCTGAACTTGGGAGTGATTTATTCGATGAAACTTTGGCAAGCATGGAGCTTACACGAAAGGATATTGAGAGCAAAAACTTTCCTAAAGAAATAGGAAGGGAGTTATATGCAAAACTATTAAAGGAAAAAGATAATGTCAAAAGATTGGAAGGAGAAACTAATGGCTAAATTCAAAAAAATAGGTGCAGGCTGGAATAATGATAAGGGAAACATTAATATCGTTATCGAAGAAGATATTACT
>CAYMVB010000290.1:0-2404 GCA_964393665.1 uncultured Desulfobacteraceae bacterium
CGGGCTCAGTTATCTTTTTATTTCACATGATTTAACGGTTGTTGGATATATGAGCGATAGTATAGCGGTAATGTATTTAGGGCAGATTATGGAGTATGGGCCAGCAGGAATACTCTATGATAATCCATTGCATCCGTATACTGTAGCACTGCTTTCAGCCATACCCGAACCTGATCCTGATAATAGACGCGAATTAAAGGCTCTCAAGGGTGAGGTTCCAAGCCCATTTAATCCGCCACCTGGCTGTAAATTTCAGGGTAGATGTCCTTTTGTCGAGCAAAGGTGCAGGGAAGAAAGCGTGGCCTTTTACCAGGCAGGCGATGGCCATGCAGTTAGATGCTGGAAGGTAGCGGGAGGATAAAATTATGATGTCACGAGAGCGATTAAACACTATAGAAAAGACTATAGGGCAGGTTTTAAACGGTATAGTGAAAAAATACCCTGAAAATGTTGCCCTTATCTATCCGGATCAAGATATAAGATATGACTACAAGATGTTCTTGGTAGAGATAGAAAGGCTTGCGAAAGGATTCTTAAAAATTGGGTTAGAAATTGGAGATAAGGTGGCGCTTTGGGCAAATAATATTCCACAGTGGATTATTTGCCAGATGGCCCTGGCAAAAATAGGCGCTATTTTGGTGCCCATCGACCCTGGGGTAGGCGTGGAGGATCTAAAGTACATTTTAGAGCAGTCAGAGACGAGCTATATAGTTATGGAGAAGGGCCTGGAAGGGGGAGAATATTTATCAATGCTTTCCGGTATAGGCCATGGGTTATTATGTAAACACATTGTTATAGGTGGGGACAATGACAACGATACTATATCCTGGGAGAGATTGTCGGGCATGGGGGATCAGCTTGACTCTCGGTTACTGGCTGAAAGGGAGGATCAAATTAGGGCAGACGATCCTGTTGCCATAATGTATACATCAGGTACTACGGGCAAGCCAAAAGGAGTTGTCTTAGATCATGTGGGCCTAATCAATAAGTCTATGTCTTCAGCACATAGGCAAGGCTTGGTAGATAAAGACAGGCTATGCCTTTTCTTTCCACTGTTTCATATGTTTGGTAATACATGTGTAGCACTGACAGGAATCTTTAAGGGGGCAACAATAGTAATGCCCTGTAAAATTTTTGAGCCCCCTAGAATACTTTCTTCAATTTCCAGGGAAAAATGTACTGCTATTTACGCATCACCGAGTATGGTAATAGCACTTGTTGATCATGCTGAATTTAGCCCTGAAAAATTCAAAACAGTAAGTAAGGGTATCATAGGTGGATCACCATGCCCTGCAGAATTAATGAGGAGACTTGTGGAGGATTTGGGGCTATCAGATATTACAGTAGCTTATGGGATTACAGAGACCTCATCCTGGATTACCATGACTAAACCTGGGGATCCTTTGGATCTAAGGGTTTCAACAATAGGCACTGCCCTGGAATGTAATGAGGTAAAAATTTTAAACCCCATTAGTGGCAAAGAAATGCCCGCGGGCCATCAAGGGGAACTTTGCGCACGGGGGTTTCTCATGAAGGAATATTACAGACTGCCTGCTGCAACAGCCTCTGCTATTGATAAAGAGGGCTGGTTTCATTCAGGGGACCTTGGTGAGGTGAGCAAAGAAGGCTATTTTAAGATAACAGGCAGGCTTAAGGATGTCATCGTAAGAAGTGGTATTGAGATTTACCCGACAGACGTGGAAGAGGTAATTTACAAATTACCTGGAGTATCAGAGGTGCAGGTATTTGGGTTTTCATACCCGGGAAAGGGGCAGGAGGTTGCCGCGTGGGTTAAACTTAGGGAGGGGTCAACTCTGTCTCCGGGGGATCTTAAAGAATATGGGAAGGGGAATATTCATGAGGATAAAGAACCCCATTACTATAAATTTGTACATGAATTTCCAATGACCAGATCAGGTAAGGTGCAGAAATTTAGACTCGCAGAGTTGGCTGAAAAGGAGTATCTGGCGTAATAATAACAATAATAATAAAATGGTCATCATGAGCGAGTAAAGTGATTTTTTACGAAATCATCAAAAATGAAGACCTTAAAAATACGTGAACAGGTCATATAAAGATAAATGGAGCAGCCATGAATTTTGAGACTATAGAATACGAAACAAGGAAGGAAGGGATTGGATTGCTATCCTTGAATCGTCCGAGAAAATATAATGCAGTGAATATTAAAATGATGGAGGAACTCGAGGTATTCTGGACTGAGAGGCTCTATGATCTCAGTACTCACGTCATCATTTTCAGGGGTAATGGCGACCGTGGCTTCTGTGCGGGCCTTGACATGAAAGAGACTATGAAAATGGCCCCTGATATGAACATAGACCAGTTTTACAGGTTTCAGGTGAGGTTAGGCAGGCTTACCCTAGCGATGAGAAAGGTGCCTCAGCCG
>CAYMVB010000291.1:0-2706 GCA_964393665.1 uncultured Desulfobacteraceae bacterium
CTTTTCAGATACCTGCTGGGTGCTGATCTTAGCCCAGAACCTGGTCAGGGTGCTTGAGGCCTTGGGCAGCCAGTCAACACCAAAGGAGCTCTTGATCGCCTCACTGCCATGACTCCATCAACAGAGGTGGCTGAAACGCTCTCCTCCAGCGAGCACTGTCAGAAAGGTAGCTACTACTTTCTCATAGATCCCTTTGGCATTATTGGAGTTCTCCTTAATGGGGATCGTAGATTCCACCCATGATCTAAATTCTAATACTTCCAGAAGTTTTGCCACAATGGTAGCCAAGCCTGCCCAGGCTGTTATAGATTTATTGGTAAAGTGAATTTTTACTTGATTGACCCTCAATGATCTGCTATTTCGATTAGTAGAGTGTTTCACTTTTTTGTGCTCCTTTCTTTGCTGGTTTGCTCACCTCATTAAAGGAGCACAATCAACACCTTACACACCTTTTGTCAACACTTTTCTCTTTTTAACTGCATAATGTGGGTTTAAAAGACATGGTACGATGTCGGGACCTGCCAGGGAAAAGGAAATAAAAAAATTTTCCATGGAGCGAATGGCTGAGCACTATTACAAGCTATGCATGCAAATAGCAAAAAAATAATAACAGACATAACTCACGCTGAATCTATTTTACCGATTTCTGCCTTAAGCACTTTTCGGTAATTTTAACATGATAAACCAACGCTATTTTTACCGATTTCAGCCTAAGGCTGTTTTCGGTAAAAATTTAACCCTAATAACCATACCAATTCCCATGTTTCTAGGCATTGATATGCTTTTATAAACCTATGGACCCCCTTGACCTCATAGAACAAGGCAAAATAACACGCTATTTTAGGGCAACACGAAAGCTGAATACCCCTAACCTCATTTCCCATATCACGCAAAGAGCTGCCGGCAAAGATTTATTGTTTCTCGAAGACAGTGATTATCTTTTTATGATACGGCTCCTCAAAGAGATTTCCCAGCATTACTCACTCACCATATATGCCTTTTCTCTCATGCCAAACCATACACATTTATTGTTCAGCCCGAGGAAAGAGAATCTCTACGATGCCATGCGGGATTTATTCTCCAGATATGCCATGCGGTTTAACAAGAAATATGAACGCAGGGGTCATTTGTTCGGTGGACCGTACCGGCAAGCTCTCTGTTTTGATGATAGCTATCTTCTGGCTGCATCACTGTATATCCACCTCAATCCAGTTCGAGCAGGTATTATTGCTGACCCTCACAGGTACCGCTGGTCTTCATGCAGATTATATTGCGACCAAGATGCCCCGAAATCATTTGTTGATCCCTCCCTTATTTTATCGCTACTGTCTGAATCTGACGGGGATAGCAAAAAACAATACCGTCTTTTGCTTGATAAAGGGAGCGGGTTCGAGAACGCCCATGTTTTGGAGCAAGAGGATGCAATAGAGCGGTTCAGAAAAAAACTTGCCTCGCTCTTTCCATCGATCTTCAGCCAGAGCGACCGAACCAATAATGTTGCAGCCATTGCCGACCTTGATTTTCTAAGCCTTCAGGAACTAGAACAACAGATTGAGTCAGTGCATACCAGTAAATACGCTAGGAGTCCTTCAACCAGAAAGGCGAAAAGATATCTCATTGAGCAGCTCATTGCGCGTGGCTACAAACGCCATGAAATTGCGGAGCAACTGAAAGTATCTCCGAAAACAGTTTACAATATTCTCAAATCACCCTTATGAACAAGAGATTCAATGTTACCGATTTCAGCTCAAAGCTGTTTTCGGTAAAAATCCCAAATTCATAAACAGGATATTGTTCGAATTTTCTCAACGCCTTCTCTGGTTTTACATTTATGATATATGCAAATATTTGTGTTTAAGAGGTATTTCATTTGAATATTGGCCCTCGTTTTTGATTTTCTCCTGGTTGATTTCGCTCGATTTTGAAATCCTTCGCAAAATGGTTCAGACTTTCAAAAAGAGGGAACCATGACTTATTCTTAGGCAACAGAACAATTGCCTCGCCCTGTTTCTCAATATACACTTCATCACCGACCATTCTGAATTCCTTTGGCAATCTCACAGCTTGACTTTGCCCATTTTTAAACAATTTTGCTGTTTTCATTGTTACCACCCATTTTCTCATATATATATCATTAGTATATACGAACATTAACCTTTGCCAAGCATATAAGAAAGGTAGGGGCGGGGGAAGATGAGGACTTAGGTAAAAAAGTAAAAAATGTAAGCTATAAGCATGTAGCCATTTTCGCGGAAAATTACCCCTCACCTTCAACACAACAACCAATCGCAGGTGAGCTGATACCCAACTGTCTGATTAGTTCTCTCAGTGAGACACACAGGCCTTTTCCCGCCAATAGTAATAACAACTCCTCGCTTTCACCTTTTGCTGCTCTTTGCCTTTGAATAAAAATTCGGGCGGATCTATGTTACACGTCCACTCCTTATTGTCAAAAAAGCAACAATCCTTCGTCAAAAAACCTGCAACTTTCAATGATAATCTTGGTCTTGAAAAAAACATGCAAAAAGCTTATATACCATACATGCCTTTTGATAAAAATAAGGGAGATACATGAAAACTATACATCTCGTATGTGCCGCAAGGCCTAATTTTATGAAGATAGCGCCACTTTATCATGCATTCAGAAAAGAGGCATGGGCAAACCCTGTGATTGTCCATACCGGCCAGCACTATGACTTGAATATG
>CAYMVB010000292.1:0-4446 GCA_964393665.1 uncultured Desulfobacteraceae bacterium
TTTTTTTCAAAAGTAAAGGATTGTGCTTCAAATATTGCAAAATTTTTAATAAGGAATAGGTAAAAAATGGAGATTGATGGTCTCGTAAAAAGCCATGGCACTCGCTCATGATTCACATTTTGGGATTCCAGGGGTAAATCAGGGAGCAGGGGTTAGAGATCAGGGGCCAGGGGTCAGAGGCCAGAGGTCAGGGGCCAGATGTCAGGGGTCAGAGGCCAGAGGTCAGGGGCCAGGGGGCAGGGATCAGTGATCTGTTATGAGGGATTAGCCATGGAGCTCAGGGTAGATGCAGGTTAATTTTTAATTTTCGATTTTCGATTTTCAAGGTTTAAGGTTTAAGGTGTAAGGTGTAATGTTCGATGTTCAAGTCATAGCTGTAATTCCTGCGCCCTCAGGGTACACCCCTTTTCTCTGGCGCAAAAGTTATGCATCATTATCATGGGGTGCAGATAACAGTAAGTATTCTGCTTTGGTTGCGTTTTAGGCCAGCTCGTGTTTGGCCCTTCAGTCATTTTGCCCACAGGCAAGACGTATAAAGTCTCTGTGAAGTCTACCGCTTCTGCGGTGCAAAAATAAAAAAGAACAATACCTACTCTTCGAGAAAGCTTCCCTTTTTACCAATCTCCCTACTATGACCTCTGGCCTATGAGCTACGAGCTAACAAGCTAGTTCTCTGTGATTTCTGCCCCGTGAAATTGCGCAACAAAGGTTATGGACATAACCTATTTCACTGGGGTGACTCTGTGGTGAATAAAAGCGCTCGAATTTTTCTTTACTTTTCACTTTGAAGCATTTATACAGTAACTATACAAAGTCGGGACGTGGCTCAGTCTGGTAGAGCACAGCGTTCGGGACGCTGGGGTCGCTGGTTCAAATCCAGTCGTCCCGACCATCAAACCATATAAAATATTCACCTTTTAATACCTACCATTAAATCGCCTTTGGCCTAAAAATTAATTACCTTCGATTTATTTTTTTTATTAATTTTATACGGAGACAATGTCATATTCGTGTGGCTCTATGAAATAATACTGGTATTTATTGCTAAGATTCATATCCTAATGCCTGACTTATCTCTTTTACCCTGGATATAATTTCATCTTTATCCAAATCAGCAAACTGTCTGTCCTTGTAAAGGATTTTGCCATTTACCAAAACATCTCTAACATCCGCGCCGCACGCTGAATATACGAGGTGAGAGTAAGGGTTATACATAGGTACCATGTTCGGAGAATCTGTATCAACAAGTATAATATCGGCCTGTTTTCCAGGCTCAATAGTCCCAAGCCTTTCCTCCATGCCAATAACACGTGCCCCCTTAGAGGTAGCCATGCCCAAGATAGTCTTTGCATCTAGTTTTGTTGGATCAAGGGCAGCTACCTTAGCCAGCTTTGCCACAGTATCCATCTCTGAAAATAGATCGAGGTTGTTGTTAGAAGCGCAGCCGTCTGTACCAAGCCCCACCGTCATTCCCTTTTCCAGCATATCTGTGACTGGCGCAAAACCAGAGCCAAGCTTCATATTGCTCTCCGCACAATGTGCCACTTTGACATCCCTTTTTGCCATTGTTTCTATCTCCTCTTCATCTAAGTAAATGGCATGAGCGGCAATTACATCACTGCCTAAAATACCAAGGTCATCAAGATAAAACACCGGCCGTTTTTTCTCCCTTTTTTGTATTTCTTCAACCTCCTCACGAGTCTCCGAAAGGTGTGTCTGGAGCGGGAGATCATATTTTAGCGATATCTCATGTGCCTTTAACAATGTACGTGAAGAACATGTTATGGGGCTGTGACAAAAAATGCCAGGCTTGATAAGGTCAGAATAATTTTTCCACCTCTCTAGAAAGGAGTGCGCTATATCGATATTTTTTTCAGGCCTTGGAACCCCGGGGGCTGGAAAATCTAAAACGCCCTGGGCCACAATACCCCTCATGCCAGATTTATGAATTGCCCTTGCCATATCATCAGCAAAAAAGTAGCCATCCACAATTGTGGTAGTTCCTGATGCAATCATTTCCAGTGTGGCAAGAAGGGTCGTCCAATAGACGTTATCCGGATTCATATACCTTGCCTCTGCCGGAAATATGTGATCAAAAAGCCAAGTCTTCAGGGGAATATCATCTGCCCAGCCTCTAAATAGGGTCATTGGTGAATGGCCGTGGACATTTATCAGGCCTGGCAAGATGACAGTGTTTTCAGCATGTATGATCACCTTTGCCTTCGGCATAGGGCTTTCCTCTTGAAAGGAAATCGCCTTGATTTTATCGCCTTTAATACTTATTCTGGCATTGAAAAGGGGATCTTCACCGTCGACCATTGTGAGAAGAATACCCCCTTCTATTATGATATCAAAAGCTTCTTCTTTTTCAGACATTTTCTTGTTATAAAAAGAGGTGACAGTTTTATAAGAATTTTGGTTTTTTCCCTTAACAAAATAGGGTAGAGTGAAAAAATTATCAAGATTAATATAAGGAAATTTTTATGGCCATTATAGCTCCCTTCAAGGGCGTTACTTACAATTTAGACAAGATAGCCGGCATGGAAAATATCGTAGCGCCGCCATATGATATTATTTCAAACAATGACCAGGATTATTACTATGAAAAAAACCCATATAACGTTGTCAGGCTTATATTAGGCAAAAAAAAGACAGGGGATTCCGACTGGGATAATCGGTATACGAGGGCCGCAGATTACTTTAAGAAGTGGGTATCAGATGAAATACTTATCAGGTCTAAAGAGCCTTCTATTTATCTGACCTCTCTCGAATATAAATCCCCCTACGATACAACAACAAAAACCAGATGGGCATTCATCTCCCTTGTGCGCATAGAAGAAAGTGATTCCCAGATAATCATGCCACACGAAAAGACCTTTTCTTTCCATAGGCAAGACAGGTTAAAACTGATGAGAGCATGTAATGCCCAATTCAGTCCAATTTTTGGGCTATATAAAGATGAAGACAACACAATCTTCAAAAGGTTTGATCCCGTTATAAACTCCTTGCCACAACTATCATTCACTGATAGGGACGGAAGTAATTACAGAATGTGGGAGGTAAACAATAGTTCTATTTTGAAAAACGTTTCCTCAGAGATGGCATCCAAATCAATTGTCATTGCTGATGGGCACCATAGATATGAAACAGCCAGAAATTACCGAAATATATTGAGGGCGCGATATGGTGCCCTGCACACTGGAAGGGTTCATGATTATGTAATGATGTATTTAACAAATATTGCTGACAAAGGTGTAACTATACTGCCTACTCACCGACTTATTAAATTCAATACGCACTTTGATACAGCGCATTTTTTTACATCTGTGGGCAAATATTTTGATCCTATTCTGTTTCCCTTTTCTCCGGAAAACCAACAAAATATTCAAAATATATTCCTGGATCAATTAAAGGATCATGGAAGGGACAAGACTGCTATTGGGTTTTATTACCATCAAGCAAAAAATTTCTATATACTTCTCTTGAAGCCAGGCGCCAGGGAAAGTCTGGGAGATGATCTTCATCCCTCGCTTAAAAAGCTCGATGTCTTAGCACTTTCCCGCCTCATATTGCAGAATACCTTGGGCATTAAAAGAGACGAATTGGATAATGAAGAAATAATTCAATACGAGAGTGACGCCAATAAATCGTTATCAATGGTATCCTCAGGGGAATACCAGATGGTTTTTCTGCTTAACTCTACAAAAATAGACCAAATATTGGAGATAACAGGGAATTCACTCCTCATGCCCAGGAAATCTACCTATTTTTACCCTAAGATAATCACCGGTCTGGTGTTTAATATGATTGACCCAAACGAGATAATACATATACCGGATCGTTAAATAATGGGGACTAACCTTGCTTATAAAAAAAGATGAGGTTTTAGATACCATTCTAGATGGCAGGCTTAAGGTAATTCAACCCAACCGTGGCTATAGGTTTTCTGTTGATGCCTTGCTTCTTGCCGAATTTGCCTCCATAAAAGATACTGATTCTGTTGTCGACTTAGGGGCTGGCTGCGGGATCATTTCACTGCTTATTGCCATAAATAGAAAGGCGAAAGTTATTTTTGGCCTTGAAATTCAGAAAGACCTGGCTTCCCAGGCGAAAAGAAATGTTATCATAAACAATCTAGAGGGTAAGGTTTATATAATCTGCGGTGATCTAAGAAAGCTGCCTATAAAACCCGGGAGCGCCAGTGTAGTGATATGTAATCCTCCATATAGAAAGGGCAAAAGCGGCCGGGTTAACCCTGATCTGGGCAAGGCAATAGCAAGACACGAAATATTCGCCAATTTAAATCACATACTCATGGCAGGGAAAACTATCCTTCAGCCAGGTGGTAAATTGGCCTTGATTTACCCGGCAAACCGATTGCCGGAAATTTTTTCAACGATGAGATCTTTTAGCTTGGAACCTAAAAGGCTTCAAATTATTTTCCCT
>CAYMVB010000293.1:0-2416 GCA_964393665.1 uncultured Desulfobacteraceae bacterium
TGTACTTCTTGCCTTCATATATCAATTGCTTAAAGGCCTGTCTGCGTGCCTGCCTGAGCGAGAACGCTCGCAGACAGGCATCGCACAGGCAGGCCTGTATGCAAATGCATAGGCGGGAAGGCAACCCTGAACCCCGCTTTCAGCGGGAAACCTTTTAACCTGTGAACGCTTGCGTATTTTCTTCATTAATCCATGTAAAAGGCAGTTTTTATCCAGACAGAATTTCCCTGATCTTTTGGGAAATTTTGCCAACATTAAATGGTTTTTGTATAAAACCATTGCAACCTTTATTCATTATTTCAGTGGCCATAGTATCTATGCTATATCCGCTCGAAAGAAGAACCTTTATTTCAGGATTTATTTCCTTTAATTTGTCATACACTTCACTGCCCCCTATATCCGGCATTATCATATCCAGTATTACCATATCGATTTTATCCCTGTTTTCCTTGAATGCCTTTATCGCCTCTATTCCCCCTTTAGCCCTGACTACCGTATATCCTAACTCTTTGAGTATTTCTTCTCCAACATCTAAAATAGTGTCTTCATCGTCAACGAGGAGAATAGTTTCATGACCCCTGCGGATATCATCTTTTTGCCTTGAGAACATTTCACTGGCAGCCTCTAATGCTGAGGCTGGAAGATAAATACTGAATGTCGCCCCTTGGCCTTTTTCGCTGTAAACATTTATAAAACCTTTATGATTTTTTATGACCCCATAAACTGAAGCCAGCCCTAGGCCTGTACCCCTTTTTGACTTTGTTGTAAAAAATGGTTCAAATATCCTCTTTTGTGTTTCTTTGTCCATGCCAATGCCTGTATCAGAGATAGATATCTTAACATATTTACCGGGTATTACCTCGTACGGCATAATGAAGGCTTCATCAAGTATTATATTTTCTGTTTTTATATATATATCTCCCCCACCTGGCATGGCCTGCCAAGAGTTTAGGTAAAGATTTAAAAGTACCTGCTGAATTTGCCCCCGGTCTACCTCAACGGCCCAGAGATTTTCATCATATTTTTCTCTAATATTGATTTCCTTTCTGGCACGTGAAAACATACGGTTTTGTTCTTTTATAAGTTTATTTAGGTTTGTTGACTCGACATGATATTTACCACCCCTTGCAAATCCTAAAAGCTGACTCGTTAAATCCGATCCGCTCTGGACCGCCCGTTCTATGCTTTTTAGCCTTTGATAATTATCACCCACAGAGCCGGCATCCAGAAGCATCAGTGATGTATTCCCCTGGATAACCATAAGAAGGTTATTAAAATCATGAGCTATGCCACCCGCCAAAGTACCTATGGATTCCATCCTCTGGGCTTGCTGGAGTTGGGTTTCAAGGCGATTTTTATCAGTAATATCTAATATGGACGCCACCCCGTTTTTTGTTCCAGGAATAACAGCAATAGAAAGAAAAACATCTCTTTTCCTGCCGCTTTTATCAATAAAGGTAATTTCATGCTCTGTTGAAATATTGTCTCCTCCGCCATCAAAATTTAAGCTATCATGTTTCTCAATTTTCTTTAGATCCTCTGCTTCTATAAACTCCCGCCAATTCTTTCGCCCCTCCACCTCTTTCCTTGAAAAACCGGATAATATTTCAAATCTCTGGTTTACGATGTTTAAGGTAAGATTTTCTTCAAAAATAACCATCGCTGTACCTGTGTTTTCGAAAACGGCCCTATATCTTTCTTCGCTATCCCTCAATGCCTTCTCAGCGATTTTCCGTTCTTTTATATCCCTGGCAACACCGATCCTGCCCAGAGGTTTACCGCCTTCGTCTACCAAGGATGTTACCTTCAATTCCACAGGAATCCTTTTTTTACCATTTCCTAAAAGATCAACCTCATAAACAGGCACCATTGCGCCTGAAATTCCCCTATTAAAATTCTCTACCGTTGATTTTATATACTCAGGTGCCAGTATCTCAATAAAAGGGTGGCCCATCAAATCTTGAATCTTATAGCCTGTAAGTCTTTCACCCTCAGGACTAATATAGGTGAACCTGCCTCTAACATCTAATGTAAAAACTACGTCAGTAATGGCCTCAACTAACCAGCGATATTTTTCCTCGCTCTCCCGAAGAGTCTCGTTTGATCTATGTAATTTATAAACCATATTGTTTATCGCATCTATAATCTGCAATAATTCTCTTGTGTTGTAGGCCTTGTTTTGAGGAATACATGACCCAGAATCCTTAATGTTTAGCAAGGACATCCCCTTCACAATCTCCTTCACTGGCTTTGAGAGCCTCTTATTTAAGAAGAATTGAAGAAAAAGGAAAAGAAGGGTAAAAAGAGCTGCATAAACAAAAAATATCTGGGCTACTGAGACAGAAATATCCCTGATTAATACATTATTGGGAAGTATAAAATATATGGTCCAGCCACCAGGGTTTTCCAGGGCCTC
>CAYMVB010000294.1:0-6685 GCA_964393665.1 uncultured Desulfobacteraceae bacterium
TTGGCGGGATCGCGGGATGTGTTATCGGAATCGCCGGCGGTATCATTGGAACTTATTTCAGCATTAAGAACACTAACGGGCCACGCGAACGTTCGTTCATGATCAAGATCGCAATTAGCTGGTGGATGGGAGGGATCACATTCCTCGTCTTGCTTCTCGCGCTGCCAAATCCTTACCGCTGGTTCTTGTGGATTCCTTACGGGGTCTTTTTTCCCCTTGGAATTACTTTCGCAAACCGCAGACAGCAGGCAATCAGACAAGAGGAATCGCGGAACCAGCAAATAGACGCTAGGCCATCCCACCGCCCGTAATTTCCGACGTTACCCACGTGGGCTGAGTGTTATACCGATGCCTGGGAGTGATATGAATGAATTGCATGCTGTGCGAGATGATCAAGAAGGCAAGATCTTGACATACCCTGTTTTTTAGCTGCCGCATCAATTTGTTTAAGTGTCATCTATGGCGCGGTAATATTCATCCTTAGTGTTCGAAGCTTTAGATCCGGAACCGCTATATTTTAAAAATGAAATTCTGCAAATTGAAAAAGACAAGCAAGGATAGTGTAAAAATTTCCAAAGGTATTGTCCTTGATTATGGCGATGGTGAGCATATGACGGGAATCTATATTGATAATGCTCGTAACAAAATTGACCTCAATGAAATCATGCTAAATAAAGTTCCAGCACAGCTACAATCAATACGTGCTTAATTCAAAAAGTCTCGAACATGGCAATTTACCGGACGAGCAACAGCCTGCGGTTTCCGCTGGTAGGTGATTCCGCATTGTCGGACAGTAAAATGCATGCCAGGGATTCAAAGGGATTTTAAACTTTGAGCATAAAGGTAAATGTATATGGATTTAACTATCACAGATATAGTCTTTGATGAATACCCTGATTTGATCCTGGGTATTGTAACCGCACATAATATTGATAACTCCCAAGATAAAGCTGAAATTACCGAACTGCTCCGGACATCGGAGGTAGAAATTTTAGGAAAATTCGGTGATACTCCCGTAATTCAACATCCTTATATTGCTACCTGGCGAGAAGCGTATCGAAAATTTGGGGCAAAACCAAAGAATTATCCATCTTCTATTGAGAATTTGACGAGGAGAGTACTGAAGGGAGCAACTATCGCGCATATCAATAACCTTGTGGCCATATACAATACCATCTCACTGCGATATATCTTGCCCGTTGGGGGCGAAGATTTAGATAAAATTGTCGGTGATGTTCAGCTGACACGGGCCCATGAAGGTGAGCCTGCGGTTCACCTTTTGGGGGAACAAGAGGCACGCCCTCCTTATCCGGACGAAATCATATATAAAGATGATGTTGGGGCCATATGCCGACGCTGGAATTGGAAGGAGGCAGATAGAACCAAATTGACCAGAGATACACGTAATGCTTTTCTGGTTATTGAAACATTACCGCCCGTCACCCCTGATACAGTCGAAATTGCGATCCGTGAGCTGGCTGAGCTAATAGAACAATATTGCGGCGGCACAATTTCAACGGCATTTCTGAACAAAGATAACCGAGTGACTAAGCTCATATAGTTGAAATAGAAAGACAATGCCAGGATGAATGGGCCAGCTCTGCCATAAAAATGCTTAGGGCCAAAAAATGGTTGCTCTCAAGCCTACCTTTGGCTCATCTTTGATAACACGCCCTAAAGAGTATCGATGAAAATGATAAGTTGCTCGATTTAATGAACGTGTGTACGAAAGGACACATACATAAAACCTATGCCTTCTAATTTTCACTAGCATAGCATAGCCTTGCCTCACTTTGAGGTTGGGGCACCCGTACTATAGAAACAGTATTTATCCCATATTATGTAGTAGGTGGCTACTGCATAATATGGGTTTAAGCAACAGCTTGCCTTACACCTCATTTGATAGTACATATAAAAGTACAAGAGGAGGTACATGATAGGAAAGCTTATGAATATCCTTCCGGTAAGCGATTTGTGGCAGAATGCTACTCAGGTTTTAAAACAATTGCGAAAAAACAAGGAACCAAGGCGTTTTGCCGCAAAAATGGTGAAAAAATAACTGCTATTAATTTGTGATTAAACAAGTTAAGCTGGCTCATGAAACTGGCTAATAAAAATTGAGTTGCCTATACCAACGCTTAACTCTGATGGTTTTTTAACATGGAAAAATCCCTTGAAATAAATGCAGCATTTGAGGCCTCTGACGTCATAATGCTGATAACTTACGTTTTATTGGCATTGCTTTTTTCATTTCTTTGTTCGGTGGCTGAAGCCGTGCTATTAAGCATTACACCTTCATACATCGAAGGTTTGAAAGAAAAGAACCCTAAACGTGCAGCTCTTTTACAAATGCTAAAAAGGGATAAACTGGACCGCTCGCTTGCAGCAATTCTGACACTTAACACTATTGCGCACACTGTTGGTGCTATAGGAGCAGGCGCCGAAGCGACTGTCATATTTGGAAGCGCTTGGTTTGGAATTTTCTCAGCCGTCATGACACTTATGATACTATTTTTTTCCGAAATCGTTCCGAAGACCATTGGCGCTCTCTACTGGATGAAACTTGTTGGTCCAGCGGGACTGTTTGTAAAAACTCTGATTCTGGCACTTTATCCAGTTGTATTGGTCGCAGAAAGGCTCACCCGGTTTATCTCGCGTGGAACGGCTGTGACCATCTTAAGTCGAGAGGAGCTTATTGCCATGGCGTCTCTCGGTGCAGAGACAGGTCAGATCCGTAGCAAAGAGTCTAAAATCATCACCAACCTGCTCCGATTCGAGTCCATAGAAATCGCTGATATAATGACGCCGCGAACCGTGACCTTAGCACTTCCTGAGGACATGAAAATAAGTGATTCATTGCATGTAATAAGCAAAACCCCGTTTTCACGACTTCCACTTTATAAAACGAATACTGACGACATAACCGGCTTTGTTCTTAAAGATGATATTTTAATTGCCTCAGTACAACACCGAGGTAATGATTGTCTTGGATCCTTGAAACGCAAAATACTGATAGTACCGGAGTCAGTATCTCTTACAGCTTTATTTGAAAAATTTCTTAAAGATCGCGAGCATATTGCAATTGTCGTGAATGAACATGGAGGAACTGAAGGGCTGGTGACACTTGAAGATTTAATTGAGACAATTATGGGAATGGAAATTGTAGATGAAACAGATAATGTAGAAGACATGCGGAATTTGGCTCGAAAGCGATGGGCAGAGCGCGCCAAGTCCATGGGAATTAAAGATGATGTTCTTAGTAAAGAAAGGTTGAACAAATAAATCAAGCGAACGTAAAGCCCTACGCCCCTGATTTCTGTGTTATACGTCTAAACAAGAATAGCTAAAAGTAGTCTACGGTTGACCGCTACCTAGAATCTTCTCAAATTTAGAGGATACTTTTAAGCCAGATTGTGCAGCACACATCGTCACAGGGTTTGAAAAATCTCAGGGAAATGAGAAGCTGCAGCGATTTTTCCCGCGAAGGCATAGTGGTAGAATGATGAGAAGCAAAATCGTAAAATCGAGTGAAGCCTTGACAGCAAGGTTTTTCAGGCCGCGGTAGGTGACCACCGCATAATCTGGGCTCAATATTATTACTGGCCTAACCAGTCACCGGTGCAGCAGTAAATGCTCCACACAGTTCAGACATCGGGCCATATATTAATAAGCAAAAAGGAAGCTTGAGAAAGCTTGAAAGACGAATCATGAAAACAAGGCTACTCAATCTTTGGGAAGTGGTGCGGACCAGCTTCTGGCTTATCCCCGGGCTCATGGTTTTTTCGGCAATAGGATTATCGTTTGCCATAGTTGCCATGGATAGAATGGTCGAATTAGATCACCATCGTGTTTTTGGCTTCTTATATGCAGGGGGACCGGAAGGGGCACGTTCTATCTTATCGACGATTGCCGGTTCCATGATAACGGTTGCTGGCGTCGCATTCTCTATTACCATTGTTGCTCTAACCCTGGCTTCTTCACAATTCGGGCCACGCCTGTTAAGGAATTTCATGCGGGATACGGGCAATCAAATTGTGCTCGGAACATTCATTGCTACCTTTATATACTGTTTGCTTATTCTGCGATCAGTCTATAGTGTTGGGGGACATGATTTTGTGCCCGGTATTTCAGTTACCTTTGCAATAGCATTAGCTGTTGCAAATGTCGGGGTCCTTATCTATTTTATTCATCATGTCTCCACTTCGATACATGCGGATCGGGTCATTGCCGCAGTTTATAATGAACTATCAGAACATATACAACGCCTTTTTCCTGAGGAATTAGGATATGAACTTGAGCAGAGCAAAAATGATAGGAATAAGCCCCAGCCAACAGAAGGCAGCTATAATTACGCCTGGGATATAGCTGCTTTGAAAAGCGGCTATCTACAGGCTCTTGATAGCGACAGTCTATTAAAAATCGCAGAAGAACATGACATGCTTATTGATCTTCAGTTCCGACCAGGAGAATTTATTGTTGTGGGCATTGCCTTAGCTAAAGTGAAAAGCGCCGAACACCTCAAGGAAAATCTTGTAGAACAAATTGCCAGCTCTTTTATTCTCGGTCCGCAGCGCACCCCGGAGCAAGACGCGGAATTTGCAATCCATCAGCTTGTTGAAGTCGCGATACGCGCCCTTTCACCCGGCATTAATGACCCCTTCACAGCGATTACATGCATCGATCATCTTGGCTCAGCTCTGTGCATATTAACCGGCAGAGTGTTTCCGTCACCCTACCGCTATGATGAGGAAGGTAATCTTCGGTTCATTGCCAAACCCTTGACTTTTGAGGGAATCACAAACGCCGCTTTTGACCAGATTCGCCAGTATGGCCGCACGAGTGTCGCGGTCACCATTCGCCTATTGGAAAGATTAAAAACCATCGCAGCCCATACCCGCAATTCAGAGCAGAGGCAGGCCATTCTTCGGCAGGCAGATATGATTGCACGTGCGAGCCAGGATTCATTACCCGAAAAGAATGATAGAGATGATTTACAGCAGCGTTACCAGGATTTCCTCGATGCACTCAATGAAAACGCATTATAAAACCTATGCGCGTTTCTAACCCAAAACCAAGGAGGTTAAGACATGGACAGAAAAGCCTTTATCGATAAGCTGGCTGCCCAGCTCAAGCTATGGGATGCTGAAATCGAGAAATTGGAGGCAAAAACAGAAAAGGTAGGAGCTGAAGCCAAAATAAAATACCAGAAACAAATTGAACATATCCGTGATAAAAAGCAGGCCGCTTAGGACAAATTGGAGGAGGTAAAACAAGCAGGTGAAGAGGCTTGGAAAGATCTCAAATCTTGGGCTGAAGAGGCCTTTGACACGATGAAGAATGCTTTCCAAGAAGCTATGTCCAAATTTAAGTAAGCATTAGATTCTTTTTGCAACGAGATGGTATAACAAACGCCTATCGTGAATTGCGAATAGAATAGAAATTCCATTTCTCTTTTTAACCCAAATTATGCAGTACCCACCTACTGGATACCCTGGGTTTAATACAAAAATACAGCAATAATATTCAGCAGGTTGGGAAACAGATATAAATATAAAACACCTTTACATTTATACATCCATAGATTATCAAAAGGAGGGATAAAAACAGGAGGACTTATAAATGAGTGTTGAGAGCGTAAGGGCATATTTCAGGGCTCACGGCCTTGACCATGACGTTCTTGAGTTCGACGGAAGTACGGAGACAGTAGAATTGGCAGCGGAAGCCCTGGGCGTGGAACCCGAATTGATCGCAAAAACCCTCGCATTCAAGCTGAAGGAAAAGGGCATACTCGTCGTAGCTAAGGGCACCGCTCGAATCGATAATCGCAAGTTCAAAGACGAATTTGGCATGAGGGCAAAGATGATGACCCCTGATGAGGTGCTTGAAAAAACCGGCCATCCTGTAGGCGGCGTCTGTCCCTTCGCCCTGAATGAAGATTTAGAGATTTTTCTTGATGAGAGTCTCAAGGCGTTTAAAAAGGTTTATCCAGCCGCTGGATCTAAGAACACGTGCATTGAGATCACGCCCGAGGAACTCTCCAGGGTCACTGGGGGAAAATGGGTCGATTTGTGCAAATAGAAAGGGTCTTAATTTGCACGAATCAATAATCTGCCTTTTATAAAAAGGAGCAAAACGTTTTATAAACAAACCTTATACCTGCAGTGGGCCAAGATCAACCCCTGCAAAAAAGTCCTCTAAACAAAAAAATCCCTTTCTCAAAGCCCATCCATGTCTTCTTGCAGCACCTGAGTTTCATCTCAGAAGTTTAAAACTCGCTATCAAAATTCTTAATATTATGGAGAAATCTGTCGATATAACTATAGCTAGCTTTACAGCAAAAAGCCTATCAAATCAGATAAAAAGGATACTACGCAGAAAAAAAATGGATAGCCTTTCGGTAATCTCAAAAATAAGCCTTATTGCCACAATCCTATTTGGATATCTATGCTACCGGACATCTCCTGATAGTAAATATGAGACGGTGGAAATGGAAAAGGTTTCCACAAAATGGGTTTTTCTGGTTATCTCTCTTGCCTGTTTCGGTTTCTTTCTAGCATCATTGACTGTTTGGGAATAGATTAAATACCCGGCCTTTTGCTATGATATGTGCATTAGAAATGAACTATCCCCGCAGCAGAGCTGCGAGGAATTCTTGCGATTAAACCTCTTTTCTCACTATTCGCTT
>CAYMVB010000295.1:0-1922 GCA_964393665.1 uncultured Desulfobacteraceae bacterium
TATATCAGGCCAGCCAGCAGCCTGATGCCCGAGCACTCTTTTTACCTTGCTTGTTTGAGAAAAGCTCAAGCAAGGATAACCTTTCTCCCTTGCCCATGATGTTATTTTCTTCTGCAAGGTAGATTCTGGTTCATCCTCATCTTGCCTTGTTAGTTTTTGAAATTCCTGCTCTGTTAGATGTGGCATTGATATTTTCCCTTTATCAATTTCAATATTTATAATCTTTCTATGCTGCCTTATCGGTCATTAGCCTCTTTTATACCAACCATAACCATCTTTTATAGCTTGACCTTGATGCGTTGAATGCCATTGCCTATGATACTCAGAATGCAAAATATAATGGTTTGGTTTGAGGATAAGTTTTGGTTTCTTTTTTAAAATGTCAGGGTCTTTTAAAATTTTAATCATGTTATCAATCCTCGCT
This sequence comes from uncultured Desulfobacteraceae bacterium, assembly GCA_964393665.1. GTDB lineage: Bacteria > Desulfobacterota > DSM-4660 > Desulfatiglandales > B25-G16 > M55B121. The sequence goes on from CAYMVB010000295.1 coordinate 425, forward strand.
CTCTTGCAAGCTCATCCATCTTATGAAGGAAAACCACATTCCAGTGATATGCCCATTTCTCATAGCTCTCATTTCCTTTACGCTGTTTCCCCTCTATTTCATCAGCATATCGTTTAGCTATCGGAATGAGGGCATCCCGCTTAATTTGATAGCGTTCATTTTTGGTCATTTAATCCTCCCATATCTCCTCAGCATATTTGCCTTTGCATTCCAAACATTCCAGCCTGTCCAGAGCTTTGCTTGTCTGCATAGTAAGCACATATCCCTTATTGCCCCATCTAACTAATTGTGCAGCTTCCCGCTGCCATAACTCACATAACTTTACACCTTTCTCGTATGGTGTAATTTTGAGCTTATTAACCTTACAGTAGAATTTTCTTTGCATGATGCTCTATGTTAATAAATCCTTGGGGTCTGCTCCAAGAGCCTGAGCTATTCTGTCAACAGTCCGCAGGGTACAACCCCCAGTTCTTTTTAATATAACATATACCCATTGCCGACTAACGCCCATTTCTTGAGCCAAACGACATTTGCTCCATCCGAGCCTTGTCATCTCTATATCTATTTTTCGTTTATTTAATTTCATGCAGGCATTATATTTCATTTTAAACCATTTGTCAATAAATATTTCACTTGTAAAATGCGTCTCGAGTATATTATATTTTTTTTAATGACTATAGAAAAAAAAGTATTGACATTTACAAAACAAGGGTGTATACCTATTTCAAACACTAAAGCAGTTATCTGGAATTTCCGGATAACTGAATAAAAAACCTAAAGAAAACATCATGAAAAAAAACTTGAAAAATTTGACAAACAGAGATTTTTTCGGTATCCACAGATGGCTCGAACTAAGGGAGGAAAATAAAAGTCATTATTGTCCTTTTGAACTGAAATGTTACAAATGCGAAGATATTTTTCCTTATTATAATTCATCAGAAGGTTCACTTTGCCCTTGTGGCATATATCCCGCTAAATATGTTACAAGGATAGCAAGGCAAGTAGTGAATTCCACAAAGGAGGAAAGGAAATGAATATACGAGAAGCATTAAAAGAATTAAAAGAAGTAATACCCAATGGCTTTACCTGGTGCTTAAGCCTAGATTACTGGAAATTTGAGCATAGTGAGAATATAAAGATGGAATTAAAATTATGGATAGATGATAAATCGTCACCACCACATGGGGGTAAGTTTATTTATGGAAGTCTGGAAGATATAATTAATAAGGTAAAGGCATTTAATTTTGAAAAGATATAAATTAAAAAACAATCTTCCCTCTCCCTCCCGTAGCTCAGGTGTCAACTTGGCTATTGGTGAATACTGGGAAGGTTCCATAAAGGTGTCGCCTCCACCTCAACTCGTGAAGAGCGTGAAACGAAGGCGGGCAAGAGTAAAAACCATAACCTTAAATTGGCTGGGCAAGGGGATAAAATATATTGTGAGTAAGTGAATGAAGTACCCCGCCCTGAAATGGTTTCAGGGATTTGCCCAGCCCCA
>CAYMVB010000296.1:0-2815 GCA_964393665.1 uncultured Desulfobacteraceae bacterium
TAATCAGCTGCGTTTAATGCGGCGTTTATGCCGGCGATGCCGCCACCAATAATCAAAATTGCATCAGACATGGATTACCTATATCTCAAGTTGCTTGAACTATTAAAAATGTTAACTTAGCGCAAAGGTTCAATATAATAGCTGGCAGGTCATATTTCAGTTATTAAAATCGCATTTGTTTCGCATATTGCCAGGCATGTACCGCACCCCAGGCAATTTTCCGGGTGCAATGGCGAAGATTTCTTGTTAATAAGCTTAAAGACATTTACCGGGCAGTAATCGAAACATTTGCCGCAGCCGTTGCATTTTTTTTTGTCAACCTTTATAAGATAGACAGAATATTCTTTTTTGAGCCTTGCCATGGGGGTTCCATTTTAGTCTTGACAAAACTTTTGTATACAGTATACAAAATAGAGTCAAGAAAATATTTTAAATATTTTTATTCAGCTATTTGATTCAGGAGAGAAATTATGGAGCAGAAAAACGATTTGTATTCTTCAAACATTAATCCTCTTATTTTTACACCAAGTCGATCACTTCCTAAGGAAGCAGCTATTATTGGGGCAGGAACTATCGGCCCTGATATTGGATATTACCTTAAAACCGCCTTGCCAGACATAAAACTATTTATTGTCGATGTGGTAGAAGAGCCATTAAAAAAGGCGGAAAAGAGGTTATCAGGCTATGTTGAAAAGGCTACGGAAAGAAGAAAAATGAAGGAAGAACAAGGAAGGGCAATTCTTGATAATATCGTCTATACCATGGATTATAATGAGATAAAGGATTGCGATCTTGTCATAGAGGCGGCAACTGAAAATCTACCCCTCAAACAAAAAATATTTAGCAGCATAGAAGAGATAGTGGGAGCCGATACGATCTTGACCTCAAATACAAGTTCAATCCCGGCAGACAGGATATTTGCTCATTTAAAACACCAGGAAAGGGCTACTATTACCCACTTTTTCGCCCCAGCCTGGAGAAGCCTTCCAGTAGAGATTATCAATTGGGCGGAGGTTGACAGGGAAGTTCTGGATTACCTGTTCTGGTTTTTTGCTCGAACAGGCAAGGCGCCTATCATAACAGGCAATGCAATATGCTTTATGCTGGACAGGGTGTTTGATAACTGGTGCAATGAGGCGGCATATTTGCTGGACAAGTTTCCTGCAAGCTGGATTGACGCTGTTGCAGAGGAATTTGTTTTTGCCGGACCTTTCTTCGTGCTGAACATGGCCCATGGCAATCCTATTATTATTGAGACCAATACCTTGCAGATGGAGGAAGGCGATCATTACCGTCCAGCAGTCATCCTGGGGTCCGTGGAATCCTGGCTTACAAAACGTCCGGGTAAGAGCATAGAAATTCCCAAAGACGATATAAACACGATAAGAGACCGTTTGCTCGGAATCCTTTTTTCTCAATCCTTTGACATAATTGACAGGGGGATAGGCACAAAAGAAGATCTAAATTTTGGATGCCAGGTTGCCCTTGGATTTAAAAAGGGGCCATTTGATATTATGGCTAGCATTGGAGAGGCTGAGGTGGAAAGAATAATGAAGAAATTCGGGCAGGAGAGGCCCGGCTTTCCCCAGGCAAGGCATAGTTTTTCTGAATACCAGGATTTCAATCGTTTTCTTCTTGTAGATGAGGTGGATGGGGTAAAAATTATCACCATAAGAAGACCGCAGGCGATGAACGCAATTAGCGATGAGATAGATAACGAGATCCTGAAGGTTTTAAAGGAGAACATAGACCAACCTTCTGTTAAGGGCTTCGTCATCACTGGCTACGGCAACACCGCCTTTTCGGCGGGTGCCGATATAGGAAAATTTCCGGCCACCCTTGGAAACAAGGAGGCAGCGGCTCAATATGCGCGGGACTGTGCCGATGTGCAGCTGTTTATGGACAAGATGGAGAAACCTATTGTGGCGGCTATTAATGGCATGGCCCTCGGAGGGGGCTTGGAAATTGCTATCAGATGCCACAGTATGGTAGCAATGGAGAATGCCTTTTTCCAGTTTCCTGAGATAACCCTTGGGATATTGCCAGGTATTGGCGGTTGCATTGTTCCATACAGAAAGTGGCCTGAAGGTAGCCAGATTTTTAACGAAATGCTCTGCCTTGCTAGAAGGATGAGTGTTAAAGAGGCATATGATATCGGGATGGTTAAGTCAATATCTAAGGATTACTCCGAGATGATACAGGAGGCGGTTAAAGAGGTTGATCGTATCTCAGGAAAGATTGAGAGAATACCTGAGGGCAAGGTAGATATACCTGAGGTTGATGTTCCCGAAGACCCCATGGCAGGTAAATTAAGGTTAAGCAAAGAGGGCATTTCCATAATAGTAAAGACGGTACAGTCAGGGGCTGCCGCTAATTCTCTACGTGAGGCCCTTGAAATAGGTTACCAGGGTTCTGCTGAAATTGCATGCACTGATGGCGCGAAGGAGGGAATCTCTGCCTTCCTGGAAAAGAGAAAACCGGTATTCACAAAATAATGATTTTCTTTTTATAACGTAATTGCTTGAGAGGCCAGGCAATACAATCCGATGTAAAGATAATAAACGTAGCATTTTTAGGGATTATGCAATGAACATAATAACACTCATAAAGCAGGTGCCGGATACAACGGATATAAAGACTGATCCTAAAACCGGCAACCTTATAAGAGAGGGAGTAGAAAGCATTATAAACCCTGATGACCGCCATGCAATCGAGGTGGCGGTTTCATTAAAGGAGAGGTATAAAGGTAAATCTACGGTTGTGTCGATGGGTCCCCCTCAGGCCATAGATGCTATATCCGAGGCACTGGGCATGG
>CAYMVB010000297.1:0-3240 GCA_964393665.1 uncultured Desulfobacteraceae bacterium
CCAACCTTTGCTATGACATCAGCCAGGATTCCGAGACAATCATAGGCATTTGCGCTCATCCAATCCACATCACGACCTGTGGCTTTTTTGAAGTTTTCAGCAAATGCTTTACCCTCTGGGCCTGCTGATGCGGCAAGAAATGGGACAGTACAGTACGTGTTATCAGCAGCCTTCCCGCCTATTTTAATGTAGTCTTCATTATCAATACCATCCGCCCCAAACAGGGGACCGTTAAAACCAAGTTTGCGGGCTTGACCGGCTATTAAAGCACCTTCAGGGTGATAGCCGCAAAGAAAGATTGTGTCTGGTTTATCCTTTAAAAGTTTTGTCAACTGTGGGGTGAAGTCTGTGGTCTTGGCAACATAAGCTTCAGCTCCTGTTACTGTTATTCCTGCGTCCTTGGCACCTGCCACAAAGGAGTCTTTAAGGCCAATGGCATAGTCATTATTTTCATAAAAGATAGCAACCTTATCTTTTTTGAGTAGTTTGGGTACAACATATGATGCGAGGTATTTGCCCTGAAAATCATCCGTATAGCAATTTCGGAAAAACCATCCTTTACCAACAGCTCCAATGGTAGGGTTGGTGGAGGTTGGGGATATAGCTGGAAGCCCCGCACGAACATAGATAGGCATGGCTGCCAATGTTGCGGATGAGCAAAGATGACCAATCACCGCCACTATACTTTTGTCTGCTGCGAATTTTGAACCTACGGTGCCTGCTTCCTTTGGGGCACAGAGGTCATCGCCCCATACCAATTCAACCTTTTGACCATTAATCCCACCGGCGCCATTAATCTCTTTTAGTTTGAGATTCGAGCCGTCCTTAATGTTGTCGCCGTAACCTGCCAGGTCCCCGGTGAATGGTGCTGCAACACCAATTCTTATATCGTCTGCCATAACGCTATTGGCAATTCCGAAGACAAGAGCTATGCAAAGGACTAGACCTGAAAATAAAAAACCATGTGCTTTTTTCATAATTATTCCTCCCTTTGTTAAAATTAATACGAGCTGGTTTTTATATAAATACAGTTATAAACTCTGTAGGTAGTAAGCTATTAAGGTAAAAGGATTAGAGGCTTACATGTAAATGGTTTCCTAAGGCTTTTTATCTTCTCTACATAACTGATGAAAGATAAAGAAAATAAATTTACGTGTCAAGGGAAATATACATTTATTTTTGGTAAAAAAATCATATCAAATAATACCCGTTAGATGCTGACCCGTACAAATAATTAAGCAAAAAGATAAAAGTACCAAACGTAACGTTATTCATGGTTTTTGCTTGACACCGGAATTATTATTTACCTATATTGTTTTAGATTTATAAGAGTGCTGAGTCAAGTTATTGAACTGTTTCTATTATGGAAGGAAGGGGTGATTGTACATGGAAAGAAGCCTTTTTATTCCTTTAGATAAGGAAAACCTTACCACCCTGTTTATTTATTATAATTGGAGGAAGGATGCAGTAGCGTTGAGGTCCGCCAGGGAGTGGGAAGGCGGCGTAGATTGGTCGCGTTATGGTAAGGATTTTACATTCGAAGATGCCCTCACGAATACTAGTCTTTACCTTGGAAATCAAGAGACCTGGGATATATTTAAGAAATATGATCTTACCGACTACCTTGATGAGGTCATAAACTTACTAAGGAAGGGACGGCATCAAGGAATAGAGTGTTTTTATAATAAGGAGAATGCTGTCCATTTTATCAGTAATATGCACAGTAATGTATTAGGTATTAAAAATGGTTATCATGCTATAAGAAGCGGTGGCATAAGGCGTCACGAGCCGGAAGAGGATGAACTGGGTGTAATAATAGATGGTCTAAACTTAAGTAGGGCAATGTCTTTCAAGAACGCAGGAGCTCAGATTCCCTTTGGGGGCAGTAAGATTACCGTCCAATGCACGCCGCTGGATTTAAGTGATTTTATGACCATAGGGTTTTTAGCGTATGCCCTTGATAGGACCAGATCGTTTACCGGCCCCGACATGGGTTTTTCTCCTGAATTGGCAGATGTCATGAGAAGGGAAGGATACTCCATGAATATTGCCGGTGGCTTTGATAGCAAGATTGGGCCTACTGGTGCTCCCACTGCCTATGGAGTCTATCTGGCAATAAAGGAGGCTGTAAGGTTTAAATTTGGAAAAGAGAGCCTAAAAGGGATGCGCATTGTTGTTCAGGGAGCTGGTGCAGTGGGCTATCCCTTGGTAGAGAAATATTTTGCCAAAGAGGATGCGATGATATTTGTTTCAGATACGAGAAAAGGGCCGGTAGAAGAGTTAATTAAACACTATCCCCAGAACGTAAGGGAGATTGATAATAAGGATATCTATGCTTTTAATGCGGATATTTTTGCTCCATGTGCCATGGGAGGCATATTAGATGAGGAACATATCAAGGGGCTGAAATATTCTATTGTAATGGGTGCGGCTAATAATCAGCTTACGGCAACAAGTGAAGATGAAGAGATAAGGCTTTCAAACGAACTTGCCAAAAGAGATATTCTTTTCCAGGTATCATGGATGCACAATACCGGTGGAGTAATAGCCGGCATGGAGGAGTATATTAACCGGGAGAAGGCGGACATTAACAATGTAATGTCTCACACTGAAAAAGTTTGCCGGGAGGGGGTTCGGGAGAATTTTTATTCTTCGAAAAAAGACGGGCTTACACCGACAGAGAGGGCATATAACTATTATGGCTCCAAGATATACCCATCGTATGAAGATTTATGATTTACTCAACCTGGTTGGCCCGTAATAAAAGATCAACTTTAAACAGCCTGTATTAGTTTTTATTGTGGGGTTTTTTTGTGTTTAACCAATAACAAGGAGGTAGTATTATGAAAAGGGTATTAGTTTTTTTAACATTTTTTTTGGTAGTAGGCCTAATTTTTGGACCCGGACTCTATGCTAAGATGATTCGTATTGGAGAGGCACAAATTGTGGCCCATCCAGCCCTGGACAATGATTCAAAAGGATTTAAGGCAGCATTGGCAGAGGAAGGTTTTGTTGAGGGTGAAAATGTCACTATAGACAGACAAAACGCCCAGGGTGATCAGGCAAACTGCGCTATGATCGCTAGAAAATTTCAAGACGACAAGGTTGACCTTGTCCATGCTATAAGTACACCTAATGCCCAGGCGCAGGTGAAGGTAAGCAAGACCATACCCATTATTTTTTCCTCTGTTACTGATCCGGTAAAAACCGGTATAGTTCCAAAGATGGGGAAAACAGGCA
>CAYMVB010000298.1:0-8341 GCA_964393665.1 uncultured Desulfobacteraceae bacterium
CGGACTTTCATACTGATTATGATTTCAGCATAGCCCTGATCAAATCAAGAAATTATTTACATATTGCTGCCGTGGCAATAGGGTGGAATCCTGATTTATCTATCAGTGAGACAATAAAACCATTGGAGATTCCATGGGGACATATAGAAAAAGAGGCAAAAGACAAGGGAAGTTATCTCTTGATCCTACGTGTAGATAAAAAACGGCGCATTCATATTGGCAAATTAGGCCAGTTGGATTTTAATAAAGGATGTTATGTATATGTTGGTTCAGCTATGAATAGCCTAAGCTCAAGGATTGAAAGGCATGTGAGAAAGAGGAAAACGGTGTACTGGCATATTGATTATCTTTTGAATAACGTGGAGAAAATAATCCCTATTCCGGTCAGGTCCTCGAAAAGACTAGAATGTGAAATCGCAACGGCCTTGTCCACTATAATGAACCAAAGTCATCCTGGCTTTGGATCCTCAGATTGTCGCTGCCCAACCCATTTATTTTATACAAGAAATAATCCGCTTGACATGAAATCATTTCATAGCGTTCTGCAGAGATTCAGAATGGGTCATCCCTGAAAGGAATAATTGTATGCATTTAGATTATTTTGTTTGTATAAAATATAAAAAAGGGTTGAGGTTTTTCCCTTCCTGAAATACTATTTATTAAGTATTTTCGTAAGCGTTCACAGGTTAAAAAATTCAAAGGCTCAGGGTTGCCTTCCTGCCTGTGCATTTGCATACAGGCCTTTAAGCAATTGATATCTGAAGGCAAGAAGTACATTTCCGGGTAAGGCCGGGTTAAGTGCAACATCCTGGAATTAAGCACCCTCAGTTCCCACGTTTAACATTCAGGCTTATGGATTCTGTCTTTAGCTAGTGAACCTTTGAACCCAGAACGCTGAACCCGTGAACGGTTACAAACAACATTTAAAATAGCGCCCACGAAGCCAACTTCTTAATTTCCATGGTTACGCGAAGCTCTCATTATTTAAGCCTTTGGCATTAATATCCTTTTAGTCTCCAAGCAGCTAAACTTCGTTACAAAAGATAGGATACTTTCCTAACTTAATAAGGCCCATATGGTGGCTTCAACGTTAGGAAAGCTTAAAACATAAACAAAGGAGCCTTACTGCCTGGACATTGTGCTCACAGACAGGCAGTTAGTCTTTAACGATGGGTACGGAATCCTTGAACAATTACGAAAAATCACCATCTAAAAAGGACAGGCCGCTAATCTTAGCCCTGATTATATTAATCTCTGCCATTTTGTTTTTTGGTACCTTATCAGCTATCGTGCTCTATTTTTCCAATCACGCATCCCTCCTATCCTATGGAAATAAAATAGGTGTTATACCAATTGATGGCGTCATAAAGGATTCAGATGTAATCCTGGATCAATTAGCAAATTTTAGAAAAAATAAAAAAATTAGGGCTATAATCTTGAGGATAAACTCCCCTGGAGGCGGAGTCGGACCATCACAGGAGATATATAAAGAGACAATTCGAACTGCGAAAACAAAAAAGGTTATCGCATCCCTCGGCTCAATTGCTGCATCCGGTGGTTATTATATTGCATCAGCAGCAGATAAAATTGTTGCCAATCCTGGAACAATTACAGGAAGCATAGGGGTAATCATGGAGTTTGTAAAAATTGAGGAACTCCTTAGTAAAATAGGCATTCAACTCAGGGTAATAAAAAGTGGCGAATTTAAAGATATAGGCTCACCAATTAGAGAAATGACGGATAAGGAAAAACAGCTCCTTCAAGATATCATAGAGGATATAAAACAACAGTTTGTAGATGCAGTAGCTGAGGGTAGAAATATGGAAAGAGAGAAAATCCTTGCGATAGCCGATGGAAGAATCTTCTCTGGGAAAGAGGCAAAGAATCTAGGATTAATAGATTCTCTAGGAAATTTTAGAGATGCTGTTGATCTGGCAAAGGAGATGGTTCATATTGAGGGAGAGGCAAAATTGATCTTCCCTGAAAAAAAAGGAAGATCTTTCATATGGGATCTCCTTTTTGAAGGTCTCATCAATTCCTTTACCCGCAAAATAAATCAAATTTATGAACCGATCGAATACAGGTGGAATGGCGGTCTTGATATATCAAACCACTAGACAAAATTTACGTCACCTTTCCCCTTTCTTATGATCTCTAAATTATCATCTATCAATGACACTACGGTAGAAGGCTCATAAGAAATAACACCCCCATCAATAACCAGATCCAACAAAGGGGAATATGTGTCATGGATTAAAGAAGGTTCAGCAAGCTGAACACTGGTGCTAACTATTGGTCGCCCTAGTCCTTTTACTATGTCCAGACAAATTTTATTCTCAGGAACCCTTATGCCAACGGACCGTCTATTTGTAAGCATGAGCTTTGGCACTAACTTTGTTCCCTCCAGTATAAAAGTATATGGGCCGGGCAGCGCTCTTTTCATAATCCTATATGCAAAATTTGAAACCTGCGCGTAAAGGCTTATGTTTTTTAGGTCTGAACAAACAAACGAAAACGGTTTCTTCAAGGGCCTTCTTTTAATCTGATATATTTTCTGTATAGCCTTTTTGTTAAAAAGATCGCAGCCTATTCCATAAAAGGTATCCGTCGGGTATATTATCACACCGCCGTCTTCCAGTTTTTGGACAACCCTATCTATAAATCTTTTTTGTGGATTATCCGGATTAATAGATACGAGCATTTTTAACCTCTATTTTTTAAAAAATGAAATGAGCAATTCAGGACTTTTGTAAAATATGTGGCAAAATTTGAGTACATGAATTTCACGTTTGAAAACTTATACCAGAACGTGTATTCTAGTGATACTTTTATACATCTAATTCACATTTATCCATTTTAAAACATTTTGACAATATAAAAAAATTGTCGGTGTCTTGCAACTATTATAATTTCAATAAATTCAGGTTCCCAAGTCAAAAAAATGATTTTAATATTCGTATTTTTAATTGGTGCTATAGCAGGAAGTTTTTTAAATGTTTGCATATATAGATTGCCAAGACACGAATCTATAGTATTTCCGGCCTCTCATTGCCCTCATTGCGGTGAGCCAATAAAATTCTATGATAACATACCGTTAGTAAGCTATGTTATTCTTAGAGGTAAATGTAGAAATTGCAAGCAAAATATTTCTGGGCGTTATCCAATAATAGAAACCATATCCGGTTTATTAGCCATAGCCATTGTCATAAAATATGGCCTTACATTGCATTCCCTTCTGTTGCTTCTCCTTGTTTTTTCTTTAATAATTGTAACATTTGTAGACCTTGATTTTCAAATTATTCCTGATATTTTATCTATTCCCGGCATCATTGCGGGCATAGGTGCCTCATTTTTTATACCAACGATATCCTGGATAGACTCCATTTTAGGGATATTAGCTGGCGGCGGTTTTTTGTTCATTATAGCCGTTGCATACAAATGGCTAACCAATAGAGACGGTATGGGAGGTGGGGATATAAAACTTCTTGCCATGGTAGGAGCGTGGCTTGGTTGGAAAGCAGTACCTTTTATTCTACTTATAAGCAGCTTTATTGGCGCCTTAATAGGGAGCATAAGTCTTTTGTTGGCAAAAAAAAGCCTTAGATATAAAATTCCCTTTGGGCCGTTTATATCAATTGCTGCTGTTATCTATCTTTTCTTTGGTCCGGAAATAATAAACTGGTATATAAACCTATAAAATAACTATGCGCTCATTGCCATACAGTTTAAAAACAGGAACCCTGATAACACTTGTCTCTATACTTTTGACCGCCATGATATTATTGGCTATTGTTATGGCAAGCATGGCAGAGAAAAGCATGATTAAATTGGAAATAAAAAATGGAATAATGCTCATGCGATCTGTTGAGAAAGAATTTATTACTACCCTTTCTAAGGGTGCAACAGATCATTCGTCCCATAAAGGCCTCAACCAGCTAAGTAAAAATTACTTTTTATCTGCAGTAATTACGGACTCTCATGGCAGGATTATTTCTGAATCAAGAACAGGGAAAGATGATCGTGAAATGCTCTTATATATGGCAATAAAAGCCCTGAAGAGTGGTGGAAATTCATTTTCTGCGCCTAGCATGCTCTGGGACACCCTATCATCTACTAAGGGATATCTATACCTTGCTCATCCACTAAAAAACGACAACAAGCTATATGGTGCAGCCTCCGTTAAGATAAACATGGAAGACACGTATCATGCATTCCGGGTTTCTTATAAAATTATCCTGTTATATATCTTTCTAAATACAGTAGTTTTTACATTGGTTGGTTTTTATCTTATGTACAGGATATTAATAAGGCCAATCAACAGTCTAGTTAGCAAGGCGGAAGACTTTAAAGAGGGTGATACATTCTACCCTTTCCCGAGCCTAAGGCAAAATGAATTTGGAAGACTCTCACAGGCAATTACTTTGATGATTGAGGGCCTTGAAAAAAACAGGACGCAGTTACAAAGGAACATAAGTGAACTGGAAAAGACTAACGTAAAACTAACTATAGCCCAAGATGAAATATTACGATCTGAAAAACTTGCATCTGTTGGAAGATTGGCATCAGGCGTTGCCCATGAAATTGGAAACCCTATAGGTACGATATTTGGTTATCTGGGGCTTTTAAAAGACACTGCTGATCAAAATGAGAGAATTGATTATATCAACCGTATTGAAGGGGAAATTGAAAGAATAAATCGAATAATCAGAGACCTCCTTGATTTCTCAAGGCCATCCAAGGGGGTACCGGAATTTGTCTCACTTCACCAGGCTATTTATGCTTTAATCGAGATGCTGAAACCTCAAAGGTTTATGTCCGACATTACCATACATTTAAGTCTACATGCTGAAAAAGATACCGTATTTATTGATCCAGACAAGCTGAAGCAGTTACTTCTTAATATTATAATGAATTCAATAGATGCAATGGATACAAAACAGACGGGATTAGAAAATAATGATAAAAAAATATCAATAAAAACAACGTTAGACTCTAAGATGGTTTCGGATACCTTAAAAGAAGAAGGCAACATAAACATTGAATTCACAGACAACGGTCAGGGAATTTCCCCTGAAGAGCTCGACAGAATCTTTGATCCATTTTTCACTACAAAAGATCCGGGGAAAGGCACAGGACTTGGCCTATCAGTTACCCTGAGAATTGTCGAAGATGCGGGTGGTAAAATCAAGGTAAAAAGTCAAAAGGGTAAAGGCTCAGCAGTTATGATTGTACTGCCTGTTTCTCAAAATATTGAGCAAATGTAAAACTGGCCACAAAGGCGCTAAGACATAAAACGTATGAATACTTTCACCTTTACGATAATCTGTTTTCCAAGTGATTTCACATGCACTAATAGATTAAAACTGCCATTTAAAGGTAATTGCATGCCCTTTGTGACTTGGGGTATTAGTGGTTAAGAAGTTTTAAAACAAATAAAAACAAACAACAATACTCATCATGTCAAAAAAAAGAATTCTTGTTATTGATGACGAGCAAAACATGAGGCACATGCTCAAAGTGCTTCTAACTAAATCAGGCTATGATATTGAAACAGCCGCAGATGGTCAAGAGGCTTTAGAAATTATACAAGGAGAACAATTCAATTTCGTCCTTTGTGATATTAAGATGCCGAAACTAGATGGGCTTGCCTTTCTAAAATCCACAGTCAAAAAGAAAATTACTATACCGATAATAATGATGTCCGCGTATGGAACAATAGACACGGCTGTTGAGGCAATGAAATCAGGGGCGTATGATTATATCAGCAAGCCCTTTAAGACAGACGAGGTTCTTTTAACACTAAAAAAGGCAGAAGAAAGGGAGAGATTAAAGAGCGAAAACATCCTATTAAGGCAAAAGATTCAAAAAATAGGAGATACTTATAAATATGCAAATATAGTCGCAAAAAGTGATGCCATGCAGTCTGTCTTTGATATCATAAAAAAGGTCGCCGACTACAAAACTACAATACTTATAACAGGCGAGAGCGGAACCGGTAAGGAACTTGTAGCAAAGGCTATTCATTATAATGGCATAAGAAGCAAGGGAAACCTTGTTTCCATAAATTGCGGCGGGATACCGGAGACCCTTTTAGAGAGTGAACTTTTTGGATATAAAAAAGGTGCCTTCACAGATGCGTATCATGATAAAAAAGGTCATTTCGAGGAGGCCGATAAAGGCACCATCTTTCTTGATGAGATAGGCGAACTTCCACCTTCCCTTCAGGTCAAGATGTTAAGGGTGTTGCAGGAGGAAGAAATTTCCCCGCTTGGATCAGCATTTACAAAAAAGGTTGATTTAAGGGTAATTGCAGCAACGTCTAAAGACCTAAAGGAAGAGATAAAAAACGGTAATTTTAGAGAAGACCTTTTTTACCGAATACATGTTATAAATATTTACCTCCCTCCACTTAGAGACAGGACAGAGGATATACCGCTGTTAGTCGATCACTTCATCAATTCAATCAATCATAAACTAAAAAAGAATGTACAGGGAATATCCCCCGATGTGTTGAGAATTTTTATGGGGCATTCATGGCCGGGCAATATAAGAGAGCTGGAAAATGTTTTGGAAAGATCCGTTCTACTTGCCCAAGATAATATTATACATGTTCAGGACCTCCCATCAAACCTCATAACCGAGCAAGCAAATATTTCTAACATTACATCATCCGATACATTATCTATAAAAGTAGGCTCCCAAATCCTTGAAAAACAACTAATTGAACGTGCATTAAAAAAAACCAACGGAAATAAAACACACGCAGCCAAAATACTTGAGATCAGTCGCCCCATGCTCATATCGAAGATAAAAAATTATGGCTTAGGTTGAAACCTACCTTCAAAAATATCCCCTCAATCAAACATTCCTGATCGAGTAAAAAAGAGTTTACTGCGAATTTAGTCCATGAAAAGTCAAGTTAGCCTGAAGAATCGCAGCCTTTGGGCAACAGGCTGTTGAATTTTACATTCAATCTTTGAAGCTGTTCATTCCTGTACGTTGAGGGATAGAGAAATCTATATCACTGCACTGCCGTAGAGAGAAAACAAGGGGGTGTATCCAGGAAACAGCAGCCAGAGGTCAGCTATCAGGGATCAGAGAACAGATGTCAGAGGACAGAGGTCAGAGAACAGATGTCAGAGGACAGAGGTCAGAGGTCAAAGGTCAGAGGCCAGAGGCCAGAGACCAGAGGTCAGGGATTAATGATGAGTAATAGTACATGGGGCTCAGGGTAAATCCAGGTTAATGTTTAATAATCAATACTCTCCCAGTGGGCACAACAAATAAAATCTCTGTGATCTCTGTGACTCTGTGGTGAATAATTTTTTCTCCGGCGCAAAAGTTGTGCATCATTATCATGGATATTGAGGGGCTTAGAAGTTGTATCAAGCTTTTATAATTTTTATAGTATTTGGGGGTTAATTCGTAAAAGGCCAACGCCTCTTTTATGATCTGTACGTCCGTCTTCCCCGCCAAGGTAATATTCTCAAAGGCATTTTCTATCAAAAAAAGCTCGTGAAAGGCCTTATTTATAGAGCAGGTGCCTGCTTTACCAGCATCAATCAGGGTGCCATCTATATCAAACAGGATGAGTTTTTTAATAATTTTATAATTTCAGTTCTTTATGAGAATTTTTTGTTTTATTTCAAAAAGCTTTATTGCCTATTGACAAGCAGCCTTGTACCTTTTAGAATTACATACATGTTAAAATTTACAACGTACCTGTTTAGATAATAGAAATGATAAAGAAGGATCTAACTAACGATGAAGAGATACATTTTTATTTTTGGACTAAGCGCTATTTTAATTTTTTTGACAAATTTAGGCACAGTGATGTCGTCAGATTATGAAACTGTGCTTGCTGAAAACAACATGTCCTTCTCTAATACAAATTGCAATTTACCAAGAAACTTGGGCACAATTGATAAACAATCCCCAAATCATTCCTCTACCTCTTCAGGCATAGGAATAATTAACGCTGAAGTTAAGGCAAATATATTTCAATATTCTACTGCTCCTTCAAATTTCTTCTCTAACTTCTGGGAAGAGAACAATCAAAACGACCAACCTCTTAAAAATACAATTACCTATTCAAAGAAGATCTCGGCTAAAGGGGAAATCCCTAATTTTCATGTACATTTTCACTATCAAAGCACTCATAACAATTCAAGACATGGAATCTTATTTAGTGATATGCCGTAGAATACCTATAATGAAACTCTTAGCTCAGTGCTTATCCACAAAAAACACACAATAATCATTAATCATTATAGCATGAGAATAAAACCTCTCACCTGTAAAGCACTGCCTTCAAATTAATTGCCAGAATCTTATCTAGATA
>CAYMVB010000299.1:0-4138 GCA_964393665.1 uncultured Desulfobacteraceae bacterium
CTGCTGCAGGAGAGAATTCCATGAAGAGCCTCGGATAGCTCCTTGACAATCGAGATATTCTCCTCCTCTCCTATGCCTCTACCCACAGAGACAAGGAGATCTGCCTGGGCAATATCAACATCTCCGGCTGCTGTTTCTACAAATTCGACAAAGCTCTTCTTTAATTCTCTATCCGGAGCGGGAAAGTCTTTCCGGGTTTTTTCAGCCTGTCTGTCGCCTATCTTATCCTTAGGGAAAACGCCTGATCGTATCGTGAAAATATAGCCGTCAGACTTTACAAAGGAAACATTGGAAAATATTTTTCCATTGTACATTTGTCTTTGGGCGATTATTTTTCCATTTTCAGATGCGATATCAATACAGTCTGTTGCAAGAGGAAGACCTGTCTTTACTGATAGAGCTGGGGCGAGCTCTGTCCCCCAGGATGTGTTGCCAATAAGTATAATCTCTGGTTTCAAATCCTCGATAAGACCGGCAAGTATCTCCTTGCTGATATCGGCATTAAAGTTTTTTAACCTTTCATCATCATAGATAATTATTTTATCTGCCCTATCTTTAATGTTTTCAGCTATGGGGTCAACCTCGTGTCCAAGAAGAACGGCAGTTACGCTGTGGGATAATTTTTCAGAAAGATCGCCGGCCTTCCATAACATTTCATAGGTTATGTCCCTTATTTCACCGAGCCTGTGTTCTATAACAACAAATATCTCGCTCATTATTCCATCACTCCTTTCTTCTTTAGGATTTCAACGAAATCAGAGGCTATCTTGTCCGGGTCTCCACTGAGGATCTGTGCCCCCTCGGTTTCGGGCGGCAGATAGGCCTCTTCAATAAAAGTCTTAGGCGTAAGCTCCTCTTCGGAAACGTCTAGTTCCTCAAGGCCTATTACCTTCAGTTCTTTTTTTGCCGCCTTTCTTATGCCAAGTATTGATACATATCTTGGCTCGTTAATACCTGTCTGTATAGTAAGAAGGGCCGGCAGATCAATAAGAGAAACCTCCCCCAGTCCCCCTTCAAGCTCTGATGTAGTATTTGCCTTTCCATCCTTAATATCAATGGCGGTAACCATTGCGCAATGGTTTAGGTTTAATAGCTCAGCTACCATTATGCCTACTGCCCCGGAGTTGTCATCATCTGCAAGGACACCCGTAAAGACAAGGTCATATTGCAGGTCCTTTAGGGTAGCGGAAAGTATTTTTGCTATGGAAAGGCTGTCGAACCTGCTGAGATCTCCTGCCTCAACCCTGATAGCCTTATCAGCGCCCATTGCCAGGGATCTTCTCAAAACCTCTTCATCGTCTTCATTGCCAACTGTAATGGCAGTAACTGTCCCCCCATATTTTTCCTTCAAAAGTATAGCCTCTTCAACTGCATAGTTATCCCAGTCATTGAGGACAAATGCAAGCTGGTCCTGCTTAATTCCCTTTTTTTTATCATCTATTATGATATCTACCTCCTCTGTTAGAGGCACTCTTTTAACGCACACAACAATATCCATTTTTTCCCTCCTGTTTTTCTGTCAATAGTACATGCTCTATAAAATATATAGAACCGAGAAACTTTGCAAATGTATAGTGCTTTTATTAGCCACGTTTTTTATATTCCCTGAATTCATAAAATGCCTTATCTGGTGCAAAGCCGCAGAGCAGATACATATTTTCCCCGTATCTTATTATTGATGGCACGGAAACAATTGCTTACTAACATTTGCAAAAGAGAACAGGGTCTTTCATTTTTCTCCCATAACGCCTAACTTATAGCTAGTCACTGACCTCTGGTCCCTGACGCCTGACCCCTTATTACACCACACTCATTAAAAGCTCCATAAGGTCAACTACCTCTATTTTTCCCTCGAGTCCGCTTGTCTTTATGGCGTCGTCAAAATTGAGCAGGCAAAAGGGACATGCCGTTACAATAACTGTAGCACCTGCTTCGTAGGCCATGTTAACCCTTTTTTCTCCCATTCTTATTTCTTCTTGTTGAATGTCATACCATAGGTTTACATCGCCACCTCCACAACAAAAGCTCCTATCTCTGTTTTTCTCCATCTCGACTATTTTGATTCCTGGTATGGAGGCAAGGATTTGCCTTGGGGGCTCATATATACCGTTGTGTCTTCCCAAGTAGCACGGGTCATGATAGGTGTAAATCTTTTGGCTATCCTCAAGAGGCTTGGATGGCCTGAGAGGGCCGTTTTCAACTAAGGGGAGAAAGAATTCAGTGTAGTGCTTTACATTGAGCTTAACCGGGTAATCATTTTTCAGCGCATTAAATGCATGCGGGTCTGTTGTTACAATCTCATTAAATGAGCAGGAGTTAAATATTTCCATATTTTCCTCCATCAAGAATTGAAACAGGCCCTCTTCCCCAATCCTTTTTACCTGATGGCCTGAATCCGATTCCCCGGGTCCCAGTATGCCGAAGTCTATACCTGCCTTATGTAATCCTCTAACAATCGCCATAGCAATTTGCTGGATTTGGGGATCAAATGAGGCATAGGAGTCGACAAAATAAAGCACATCTACCTTGTCTCCTTCTTCTATTATCTTGACCGGCATACCCTCTAATTCCTTTAACCAGTCTGCCCTTTTAGCAGGAGGCTTACCAAAAGGGTTCCCAGTTTTCTCAAATTTCATGAGGGCATCCTGGAAGTCTTTTGGTATCATGGCTGACTCAACCATGTGTCTTCGTAAATCTACAATTTTATCAATATACTCTATAAACACAGGGCATTCTTCTTCGCATGCCCCACAGGTCGTGCATGACCAGATTTCATCAGGTGAGATTATATTACCTATTATCGAGGGATCATTGTTCTTCTTTGACTTATTCAGATTAAAGACAGGCATCTGCTCATAGGCATGTTCCCTGATCTTTAAGGTGATTTCCATAGGTGAAAGTGGTCGCCCAACGGAGTTTGCCGGACAATTATCAGCGCATCGGCCACATTCGGTACACGTATAGAGGTCAAGGATATGCTTCCACGTAAAATCCTCTACCCGGTTAACCCCGAGCGAATCCAGCTCCTCAATATCCTTGACATCCCACCTTGGTGGTTTTATTGAGCCCTTTTTTAACTTTTTAAAAAATACATTGGGAATTGCCGTTATAATATGAAAATGTTTTCCCAGCGGCAAAAAGTTGAGAAAAACCATCAGGGTAACGATATGAATCCAATAATTCCACAAAAAGATGGCCTTTAAAGAATTCTCTGAGAGCCCGGCAAATAAATAAGAGGTGGTGTGGGCTGCGGGAAGCCAGTACGCAGGAGTTTCCCCAAGGGCAATTGCACTGCCATCCAACGCAATGTCAGTTATCATCAGCAGGCTTATAAGTGCCAACACGAAATACGCCTCAAATTTATGTGTTTTTCCGTATTTTCGCTCGTATCTCGCGGGTCTCGAGACGGCGCGCCTCAATATGGCCGCTACACAGGCAAAAAGTACTATTATCTCAAATACATCCTTTATAAAATTATAGAACTCTCCAAGAGAGCCGCCCATCAAAGGCAAGGCAAAGTCCGCCTTAAAACCTAGCCCATAAAGTGTTATGGACCTCAAGGCAAGTACCACAAAGCCCCAAAATATCATAATATGAAGAATACCGATCCATAAATACCTGGGCTGCCTCTTCTGAAAGATCCCGTAAATAATCAGATCATAAACCCTTTTTTTCAGTGAATCAAATCTGGGATCAGGCTTTGCAGCCTTAAGAATAAGGTATCTTTTGTAGATTATATAGAAAAATAGGGCAAGGCCTAAAATCAGAACTATAGAGATAATCACAAATCCAGGTATGCCTAAAAAGTGCTCAAGGGCTGGTTGAATTTTATGATGCATTTTTTCCTCCTCAAAAAGGGCGTAAGCAGTAATTTTTTCAAATGGATACCATAGCCATAAGAAGCGGTCAAGATATTTTGCCTTCTTGCTTAAAAAAGCTTTTTAGCCATCACAGGAAATTGGGGCATCATGAGTGAGTGGAGCCCCACGGGCAAGCCCTTGGCACCACTTGGTTTCGCCGGTTCGCTTCGCGAACGGCGGGGCTTAGTGGAGCGACATCCCGACTATAGGCGCATTCATTTACGGCTAAAGCCGTGGCTTTCTGCGGTCGGGGTAAAATGACTTTTTACGAAACCATC
>CAYMVB010000300.1:0-3137 GCA_964393665.1 uncultured Desulfobacteraceae bacterium
CGGCGCAAACGTACTCCATCATTGCCATGGGGTGAAGATAACAGTACGGATTATGCTGTAGTTGCCCTTTAGGGCAGTTTGTGTTGTGCCCGTCGGACTCTCCCGATGGGCACAACAAATAAAACCTCTGTGATCTCTGCGACTCTATGGTGAATAAGCTAGAAGGCTTTTAGTAAAAACCTATGCCGGTTAAGCCAGCGTACAATAAAAGTTTATCGGCTATATACCCTAATGAACGTTAGATAATTTTACATATGTTTAACCTAACATGCGAAAGGAGGCGAAGATAAAAATATTAACATTATCATAAAAATTGCTTGACATAGCTTTATTTAATAAATACTATTAGTAATAATTACTATTAGTAGTTAACGATAAATCCATTTATCATATAATTTCTATTTTTTCATATTAATACGGGGGTGATTACGTGGATGAACTAAAGGGAAGCGAGACAGAGAAAAATCTTTTGATCGCATTTGCAGGTGAGTCTCAGGCAAACAGAAAGTACCTTGCATTTGCCAAACAGGCCGATAAAGAGGGCTACAAACAAGTAGGAAAGCTTTTCAGGGCGGTTGCTGAGGCAGAAACCATTCACGCTCACGCCCATCTGAAGGTACTTGGGGGTGTAAAGAGCACACGTGAAAATCTGAATGATGCCGCTTCAGGAGAAAAATACGAGTTCACAGAGATGTACCCTGCCATGATTGATCAAAGCAGGAAAGATGGTAGCAAGGCAGCAGAAAGAGCCTTTAGATATGCAAATGAGGTTGAGAAAATTCATGCATCCCTATACAAGAATGCATTGGATAATTTGGAAAGCTCGGTGGAAACAGACTATTATGTATGCTCTGTATGCGGTTATACGTGCGAGATGGAGCCACCCGACAAATGCCCGGTTTGCGGTGCCAAATCAACAGCATTTTTTAAGATTGATTAACATATTTTTTAAGGAGGTAAAACATGACTACTAATGATATATTTGAATTAAACCCTAGGATGCCAAAAAAAATAACACTTGCCGATATTACCATTAGAGATGGCATTCAACATGAAGAGATCTGGATACCCACAGAGGCAAAGATATACTACCTGCAGGAGATGGCATTTGCAGGTGTAAAAAGAATGGAGGTCACAAATTTAGGTTCCCCCAGGGTAATGCCACAATTTAAAGATGCCGAAGAGGTATTCAAGGGTATAAGATCGGATATATTTGAGAAACGGATGTCCAAAAGAAACATAGACAAAAATGATATTGAATGGACAGCGATAACCATAAGGGAGCCTGCAGTAGATAGGGCTATTGAACTAAAGGAAAAGGGATATGGACCTGACAGAGTCCTCATGATGGTCTCAACCGATGAAGAACATCACTTTGCTAATTCTGGAACCACGCTACCAGCATACTGGAAAGAGGCGGAGCGCAGTATTAAAAAATGTAAGGACGCAGGCATAAAAATGTGCGGAACAGTAAGCACTATCTGGGGAAGCCCTATATCTGGCCCCACTAAATTAGAAGATGCCATAGAGTTTACTAAGCGATGGCTTTCCATAGGGGCTGATGACATAGAACACGCGGATCACGATGGTTCTGCACCACCTGATCAGGTATACCGCTATTTTTCCATGTTATTGGACGAGATTCCTAACCCGGACCTCCATGTAGCACACTTTCATGTGAGCAGGGGCTGGGGCCTTGCAAATGTTTTAGCAGCACTTCAGGCAGGAGTAGAGATATTCGAGGGATGCCTTGGCGGAATAGGCGGACAACCAACCAATTTTCTTAATAGAACCCCGGTACCTGGCACTGGAGCTTATTATTATAAAGACCCTAACGCAGTAGGGCTGGTCACCTTTGAGGATATGTGTGTCATGGCTGATGAAATGGGCATTGATATAGGAGGTATCAGCATTAATAGAATTTTAGAGCTTGGAACCCTCATGGAAAAGACTATTGGACGAAGACTCCGCTCAGAGTCTATACTCAACGGCAGGATACCAAAGGAGCCAAGAGAAGAATTTAAGCGCCCTAAGCTGCATTCAGACAAGAAGAAGTTTGGGGAAAAACCAGGACAGATTATACCAGATGGATGGCCTGAGAGGGCTGAGGTGCCAGATGATGCTCTGGTAAGGAAATAGAGCTAAAATTCATTATAATTCTTAAACAAGATAGTCATAGAAATATTTTTACTGTGGCCTTTGAATTATTCAGAGGCCACCAGTTATCAATAATATCTCGTAGTAAATATAATAATCAATGATGAGCTCAGAAAAATTTATAGGGTTTACCCATAAATATAGGTCAACCAATCAACGACATGTAATTTTAGAGGTAATAAAAGAGTCAAGGTCACATCCAACAGCCAATGAAATATACGAAACAGTGCGAAAAAGGCTTCCCAATATAAGCCTTGGGACAATTTATCGTAATATTGAAATTCTCTATGAAAATGGACTTATAGAAAAAATAGGGCCCATAACAAACCAAATGCGGTACGATGGAATAACGGAAAACCACTACCATATCCGCTGTATACGTTGTGGCAAGATAGTGGATGCACCGATGAGGGCAATGAATGGATTAGATGACTATGTTCAGAGACGAACGGATTATACTATACTGGGACACAGGCTTGAGTACGTTGGCATATGCCCTGACTGTAAAAAGAAGGAAGATCAAATGCATGCTTTAGAAGGCAGGAAAAAACTTACCGATGAGGATGTATAAAAATGTCTAAGGTCCTAATTATTTGACATGAATATGGTAAGCGGTCCATTGCGACTAAAATCCACTGTTGTAAGTGGCGCGAGAGAAATTGCGCATGATTACGGCCGTGAGATTGGCGGAAAACTGAAGGGTTAACATCAATAAGGAATGGATGGCTGATTTAGGCTGAATTAGTAATTAACCATAAAGGCTGTAACAACTTTAATCAAAGAAGCGTTATGACTATATATACGAAAAACTAAAAACGTAACCTTTTATTTACAGGTTATTATTGCTCATTAAAGGCTTGTTAATTTTTACATATCAAAAAAAGGAGGAACACCACATGTCAGAAGACGAAAAAAAACCAGTAGCAGCCAAGAAGAAAAGCACTGCTCCGAAGAGCATAGATCCTGCAACCCTGCAGATG
>CAYMVB010000301.1:0-1973 GCA_964393665.1 uncultured Desulfobacteraceae bacterium
TCCTGGGTTCCATATTAGGTTTTGGTGGATTCTGCCCTATAAGGCTTAATCTGTATGTAAATACATCCATGTCGTCTATACTGCTGACATCAAAACTTCGATTATGGTAACCCGCACCTGCTTCAAATGAAAAATATTTAAATTGTTTCATAAATATTAGCTTAATTTGATCCGAATCATAATCTGAGCTTGCAAGGTCATAGTCCATTCCCCAAGTTTGATATTCGAGATTAAGGGTGGTTTCCGGTTTTAAATTGTAAGTTAATGTGATGATAGCCCTGTTCTCTTCAGCGTCTTCATTGGTTGCTTTATCATAGTCTCTTTCTTTATATCTATACCTGAACTCAGATGATAACTTAGGGCCAATCTCATATGAAACCCAGGGGGATATCTGATTTACAGTATATTTGTCTCTCGAAATAGAATTGCTGAGTCTGTCTGAATTTGCTGGCTCACGTGTCTTGTCGTATAAATCCTCCAACCCCAAAGAAAGTCTGTACGTCGGCTTATAAGTATCTCTAAATAGTAACTTATGTCCTGTATAATCTTCCCTGTCCGCAAGCTCCTGCCCGGGCAATAGACTATCCTGATCATCATAGTTATAATTATTTAATGTGTAGCTGAAGGAAAGCAGGTTTTTGGCCGTTTCAAAACCCAGGTCTATTCCGGGCTGAAAAAGGTATGTATAAACCTCCCTCTCATTTATCTCAGACTTGAAAAAGTTATCATCAATCTTCCAGCTAGCTGAAAACCTTGGTTTTATGGTGAACTTCTTAGCTGCCATGGCAGTTCCACCGAGGATCAAAATAAATAACAGAACAACCAATAAGCATAAGTTGTGTTTTTTGAGTAGCATTTACTTTCTCCTTTTTTATTTTTTCATAAAGATTGTAAGAGGATTATAACCTTATTCAGTAACATGCCTTTTAAATTGGGCTGGCCGGTTCAATTTCCTTAATTAGCAGTTTCTCCTCCTCTGGTAATTTATAAGGTTCAGGTATTATGGGTTCAATGCCGCACGCTCGAAGGATTTCTATAATTCTTTTTTGAATTTGGTCAAGCTTCTCAATAAGTTCATTAGCATCCTTGAATATTTCCCTTGATTCTGAAACTGTTTTTGGCGAGGTGCTTGTTTGAGCAATATATGAAGATGCGTATATAGTCTGAGTGGTCGCCCTTGAGGTATTATAGTGAGTTGTCAATGCGGCCTCTGCGGCTGAACAATAATCCTCCTTCTGCATTTTATCTAACACCTCGGTAATCACCAAGGATGCCTCTTCTATCACCTCTGATAAAATCACTGTCGCCTCATTAGCATTTTCTAAGGCACTTTTAGCAAGGCCTAAATCGCCGACACGTCTTGCCTCGCTGGCATTTTCAAAGCCGTTATTGGACAACTCATCTGCCTTTTGAAGTTTCTCTCTCAGGGTTATTTCCGCAGATAGAAAAGGCGCTGTTAAAAAAGAGGCTAATGAAAAAGAGACAACACATAATGCAAATATATTATGACGCAAAAATTTTTTCATAATGCATATCCCCCTTTTAAGTCTGACTAATAGGATTTACCACCCGCATATCATGTTATTGTATATATTGATTAATCTAGCCCTTATACTTTATTTGTAAAATGTGTTTTTGACATTTTTTCCTGAGATTGATAAATTACCTTAAATTACTTCCATATATAGAAAAAAAAGTCAATAAAAATAAATATGGACAAATATCTGGACATTTAATAATCAATCGTATTGGCTAAAGATTTTTATAAAAATTCAACATTTTTTACAAGGAATATATTGCCATGGATACTGTTAATTCAAATAAATTCAGCGCTCAACCTCCTGTAGCGGTTATCGGCTCAGGTTATTGGGGGAAAAACCTTATAAGAAATTTCTATAATTTAGGGGCACTAACATGTCTTTGCGATAAAGATGAAATACTGCTGGGCCATTTTCAGGAGCAATACCCAGGCA
>CAYMVB010000302.1:0-1610 GCA_964393665.1 uncultured Desulfobacteraceae bacterium
TCATCTTTTCTTATCTGCATAAGCCAACAACGGCCTGATTAGAAAACAAATAAACCTTACAATCACGTATAGCAGTAACGTATCGATCGAATTTGTTCTAGGCTCGTAAGATATACTTTAAATAAATGTGGTCTTTATGCCCCATAAAAAGGAAAATCACCCTAACCCATTTTCATTTCTTCCTCTAATTCCTCTATCTCCTCAATTATCCGAGTCTTCTCCTCTTCACTGAGATGCTCTTCTTCTAACCTCCTCTTTAGACCTAGAAGCTTCATCTCAGACCGATAATCTACACAGGTATATTTCATAGTCTTATATTCATTGATCAGATTTTCTTTGTATTGCCCGTTTTACACACGCATATGACTGCGTAATACCTACAGGTGCAAGCCAGGGAAAGGCTACGAGACCATGTTTTTCTAAAGATACTGCCAATTCTACTATGTAGAATACCGGTTCCATAGTTAACGTGAGAAAACCAACAATCAATAATGTTGCAATTTCAAATTCAGTATGCCTTTCAGAAAAATACCTGTTTTCAAAATCTCTCATGACAGGCATAAAAAGCAGGGCACTATGGACCATTGCAGTGGCACCAAGAAAACCGAAAAAGGCTGCCTTCAATACTGTTATAAGCTTTCTCCTGCAATCTCCTTTCATATAAGCCCCCCTCGATTTTTCTTGGCATGGTCTCGATGTGAAGAAGGCTATCGAAATCAAAATTGCAGGTGTTGGTAGGGCAATACCTTACCATCTCTATAATAATCTTAATTAATCAAATTTAAAGTTTTCTAAGCTATAACTTCACAAAAAAATACTATCATAAAACATGTACTTTGGCAAAAGTACCTTGTATTTTTCAATCACGTTGCGCAATCTCCAGTTTTTTGCGAGAAACTGGTAATTAAAGCAGACCTATCAGCCAAAATCTTCCAAAAGATCGAGCTGCATCGGCAAATGCACAGTGCAGCTCTTTCAGGAATCGTAAAAATTACGCTAAACCCCTTCGCGGCCACAAGACTCGATTGTTCTTGATATCCACCACGCCCTGTTAATTGATCCTTACATCAGGGAGAAAATCATTGGGTAAAAAAATGAATGTGTACAGCGGATCATCATAGGGGTACCCTCTTTTGGAAAGGAATTCCCTGAGTTCCCGGTCTTTTTGCGCCAGCCCTGTCATGGGCAGATCTGACATCAGGCCTCCTATAGGCAGAGAAAACTCATAGGCAACCCTCCCCCCTTCTATTACGACGATCCCCCTTTTTATATCAAGGATCCTGTCGACTGCCGCACGTATTGCCTTCGGGTTCCGTCCTATTGCAAGTATTTCAGCAGCGGTATTGAATGTACAAGCAAGACCCTCAATATTCCCAAAACCCTGAAGAACTCCGTTCGTAACCCACGTTCCATCCCTGTTAATGAGGGAAAGAAAACAAAACCCTTTCTTGTCATTTAAATCCAGAAGGCCATCTTTTATAATGAAGTCAACTTCCTCTACCCTTGTAATCACTGGATTGATAAGTCTGATGGTTGGAAACGTGATATTTTTCTCACGGCTTGTAATTTGAAAATAATCGTCTTTGGCCGACCAGTTGCGCCTGGAAAAC
>CAYMVB010000303.1:0-2460 GCA_964393665.1 uncultured Desulfobacteraceae bacterium
TCCAAGCGTGCCGCCTGTTACTACAGTGCCGCTGCTTAGCATGTTATCGTAACCATATTTCTGCATCTGCGGTAAGGCAACCTTTCCCATAGTAGCAGCTGTAGCTGTATTTGAGCCGCATATTGCAGCAAAAAGCTCATCAGCACCTATCGTAGCAATAGCCAAACCTCCACGCATATGCCCTACCCACTTATATGCTGTGTTATATAACCTTTCAGCAATCCCCGCATTAAATGCGAGATAGCCCAGGAATATAAAAAGGGGTATAACGGTGAGACCATAGCTGGAAAATGTTGACCAAATGTCACCTCCTACCATGTTCAATGCTGCCTTGAATGAGATCACATACCAAAACCCGAAAAAGCCCACGATACCCATGGCAAATCCCACAGGCATTCCTAAAAAGAATAATACAATTATAAGGACTAAAATCCCTATAATCCCTACCAGCGTTGGGCTCACTCGCTACCCTCCTTTCTTGGAAGCACAGACCCCAAAAAATCTACAAAAAATACCAGGGAAAGGCCAAAACACCCCAGGGAAACACCATATGTAAAAGGATAGTAAACGATGCGCAGTGTTTCAGTTATCTCCCCTGACTTAAGCAATGTCGTAGCATACTTGGCGATCTGCCAGGATACAATCAAAAAGAAAATAGCTGATATAAAATAATTTACGCTGTTAAGCAGTGCCTGTTTCCGCTTTGAAAAGCTATGAACTAGAATATCAATCGCAATGTGGCCTCTCTTTAGCTGGGTGTAACCCAGGGCAAAGGCTGTCGTAATGGCCCCTAAAAACCCCATAAGCTCGAAGGTACCACTAATCGGTGTCCATACAAGCCGTAAAAAGATATTAGAACAGGTAAGCAATATCATAAGTATCAGAGATATTCCGGCAAACCACAGAAGTATCTGATTCAATAAACGGCTTAGTTTATCAAGGAATTCCATAGTTATACTCTCAAGTAATAAGGCGGGTTAGTTGATTACATAGTTGAGCAGTCAGCAACAGTCAACTGCTCAACTACCCTGTAACGTAGCAAATTAAGGCTTAGAAACGTGAATGGTAATCTCTTGCTACCTTTATGTCCCTTAGTAACTCTGCGGTGTTAATCCCTTTTTCCTTGGCAGTGCTGATCCATTTTTCAGTAATGGGGCTTACGAGTTTTTCCAGTTCGGCCAATGTTTCCTCGCTGAGCTCTGTAATCTCGATGTTATGATTTTTTTTAGACCATGCGACAGACTCGTCTACATGCTTATCCATGTAATTTCCGGTCCAAAAGGCCTGTTCAACTGCCATGCTATCCATAACATCCTTTACATCCTGTGGGAGAGAGTTCCACTTATCGAGGTTCATTACAACGGAGAAAGGATACACCGGGCCATTAACCATCATTACATACTTACACAATTCTGCATATTTAAAATCCATAAGGGTCTCAAGGGATGATGCGGCACCCTTCACAACACCCTTTTGAAGGGCTTCAGGGGCCTCTGATTGCGGCATACCAACAGGTGTGGCCCCCAGGGCCTTCAAATACTCGGCAACGCCTCCGGATGCCCTGAGCTCTAAACCTTTCAGGTCTTCCAAGGTGTTTAACGGCTTTTTGGCATAAATATTTGCAGGAGCACAGGTAAACATGGTAAGTACCTTAACCTTTTCAAATGCCTTTGGTTTATATTTACTATAAATATCCCAGAGGGCGAGACTGGCAACTGTAGCATCCGGGAAGCCAACCGGTAGGGCCAGTGCATTTGTCACCATAAATCTGCCTGGCTGATAAGCCATACATAAGCAACCTATGTCTGCTTGTCCTGCAATCACGCCATCCATCATATTTTTTGCATCAAGAAGAGTACTGCCGGGAAATGTCTTAATTTCGACGGCCCCATTTGTCCGTTTTTCCACTTCTGTTTTCCATCTCTCCATCTGGACGCAGGGGAAGGTAGGTGCAGGAGGAAAATTTGCATAGTTGAGTTTTATTGGGGCAGCAATTGCAGTTACGGATAATAAGCTGCCGAAAAATAATACTGCTAATAATAAGCCGACTAATTTTAGAAAGATATTTTTTTTCATTTTATATACCTCATTAAAGTTTTCAGGGATAGGTCTTTATAAAAACTTGACTAGTAGCTCCTATTTTTCACCTCCTTTCTCTGCTAATCATATTCAAATACTTTATAAAAATTGTACAGGTTAATAATGAATCTATCTCATATTCCAGCCTAAAATTTTTTCCTATCTGAATTCTTATAATGCACAGCCTCATTTAAATAGCTACGGTTCAATGATGACTATCTTCATGAGGAATCCTGTGAATATCTAACCTTCTAAAATATATTTGGTTCTACAAACTCCCCAAAGATATCTCTCAATACACCGGTCATTTCTCCAACAGTAGCATAGGCCTTGCAACAGTCAACAAGGGAAGGCATGACATTTTTTTTCTCCTTTGCAGCG
>CAYMVB010000304.1:0-3668 GCA_964393665.1 uncultured Desulfobacteraceae bacterium
ATTCTTGTGCAGCGCGTTTCAGGGACACCTTATAAGGAGTATTTTTTTCCGAGCCTTGCAGGTGTCGCATTTTCCCGTAATCTGTATGCATGGACAAGCCGTATTGATTCCAAAAAGGGCGTTATACGTCTGGTGTTCGGCTTAGGCACTCGTGCGGTAAACCGTGTAGGCGGGGATTACCCCAGGATGATTGCAGTAAGCCACCCAACACTGAGGCCCGAGATTGGCATGGAAAGAGCAAAATACTCCCAGCACGAAGTTGACCTTCTAGACCTTACGGCAAACAGATTTGCTACTTTACGCGTAACCGAATTGCTTTCCAAAGGGAAATTTCCAAATATTCAACTTCTTGTATCCATAGTGAAGGATGGAGATTTGTACGATCCCTACGGCATTGTTCAACAAAATCCGGACACAGAATTTATTTTAACATGTAACAACCTTATTAGTAACACAGATTTTATTAAAATAATGGGCGAAATGCTGGAGTGTTTGGATCGTGGTTATGGCCACCCTGTAGACACTGAATTCACTGCAT
This sequence comes from uncultured Desulfobacteraceae bacterium, assembly GCA_964393665.1. GTDB lineage: Bacteria > Desulfobacterota > DSM-4660 > Desulfatiglandales > B25-G16 > M55B121. Next base: position 539 of record CAYMVB010000304.1, read on the forward strand.
CTGTGAGTTTGGAAGGTAATGTCAAAATAAATTTGCTCCAATGTAGGCCTTTATGGCTTCCGGGGGTATCAGGACCTATAGAGTTGCCTGTTAACATGCTCAAGGAGCATATTCTTTTTAAGGCTGCAAGGGTTATAAGCGGCGGAGTAATTAGCAAAATAAGATATATTATTTACATAGATCCGCAAGGTTATTCACAAATTTCTTCAAAAGAGCTTAAAAGATCAGTTGGTCGTATAGTAGGACGCCTAAATGCTCATCCACACCTCAAAGAAGAAAAATTTTTTATGATGGGTCCAGGTAGATGGGGCAGCAGCAACATTGATTTAGGCGTCAATGTGAGCTATGCAGACATTGATAACACAGCAGTCCTTGTTGAAATCGCCCATGAGGATTCTGGAAATATACCAGAGGTATCTTACGGCACTCACTTTTTTCAGGATTTAGTGGAAGCGCAAATCATCTATTTGCCTGTTTACCCTGATGATCCTCATGCCATGTTTAATAGATCATTTTTTGAGGAATCGGTAAATATACTAACTGATTTGTTGCCCGAGACTAAAGATTTTGAAGATGTAGTACATGTAATTGATATCCTTAAAACAGCTCAAGGGGGATTTGTAAAAGTTGTTGCTGACCCCCAGAGTCATAACGCTATTTGTTTTTTAGAGTGAGGTGAATTTCTCTACTTTTTACGAGTCATCTATATTTTACTATCATTTGTCTCCACTGTAAAAACTCTCCTTATAATAATCTCACCATTGAAAATGGTAGTATCAAATATTTTTTATTTGGTGTAAGATTTTTTTTACATCTTTTCTGCTGCACCCATTTTTTTCACAGTGGCCATTAATAACCTTTTTGTAAGGAGGTATGAGGTGAATGAGATTATTATCGGCAAAGGTGAACAGCATGTTCGTCTGCTTGCAAAGTACGGTAATCGCCATGGTCTAATTGCGGGCGCCACAGGTACCGGAAAAACAGTTTCACTGATGGTTTTGGCAGAGGGTTTCTCGCGCCTTGGAGTGCCCGTGTTTATGGCGGACGTGAAGGGTGATGTTACCGGGTTATCAATGCCGGGCACGCCGAGCGAGAAGATTCAACAGCGCGTTGCTGAAATCGGAATTGACGGTTACGCATATGAGGGGAATCCGCTAATGCTTTGGGATCTTTATGGCCAATCAGGTCATCCAGTAAGAACTACTGTAACGGAGATCGGCCCGACTTTACTGGGGCGTATACTTGAACTCAATGACATACAAAATGGAGTGCTGGAAATCGTATTTCATTTAGCCGACGATCAGGGTCTCTTGCTGCTTGATTTAGATGACCTGCGTGCCCTTCTTAAATTTGTCTCTGAAAATCGTAAGGATGTCTCAAAGCAATATGGACTAGTCAGCACACAATCTGTGGCCGCTATTCAGCGATCGTTGCTTTCCTTATCGCGCGAAGGTGGAGAATTATTCTTTGGAGAGCCGGCATTGGAACTCGTTGATCTCATGCGTACCGACCTCAGCGGCCGGGGTATTATAAATATACTTGCTGCGGATCAACTGGTTTTGAAGCCCAGGCTTTACTCGAGTTTTTTGTTATGGTTGCTGTCGGAGTTGTTTGAAAATTTGCCTGAGGTAGGGGACCTTGATAAGCCCAGACTGGTCTTTTTCTTTGATGAAGCACATCTGCTGTTTGACGATGCTCCTTCCGCATTGCGTGAGAGGGTAGAGCAGGTTGTGCGAATAATTAGATCAAAGGGTGTGGGGGTATATTTTTGCTCACAGTTTCCGGACGACTTACCAAATGAGATACTCGGCCAGCTTGGCAATCGAATCCAACATGCATTGCGTGCGTATACACCGCGGGACCAAAAGGCAGTTCGAACTGCAGCGGAAACCTTTGCCTCTAACCCGAAGATCGATGTTGCGGAATGTATATCCAAGCTTGGTGTGGGTGAGGCCCTTGTGTCCACACTCATGGACAAAGGGATTCCGATGCCAGTGGAAAGAACTCTGATCTGCCCTCCTCGTTGCCGGATGGGTGCGATTAGTCCACAAGAGCGAGCGATGATCCGTGCGCGCAGTTCCGTAGGTAGTAAGTATGATATTACAGTAAATCGTGAGTCAGCTTATGAAATGCTTAACCGGAGGGCAATGGCGGCAGAAGAATTGTTAGAGGAGTCTGATAAGGCAAAGGGCAAACGAGAGACCAGTGAGCGGGGGCAGTTGGGAGATTTACTATGGGGCACTAAACGCCGCCAGGGCCTGATGGAAAGCATGGCGAAACAGGCTGCTCGTACGGTTGGTAGCCAGATAGGCGGAAGGATTATTCGTGGTGTTTTAGGCGGTCTTTTTGGTGGAGCACGACGTCGTTAGAGATTATTGTCTCCCTCGGGAAATGCGAGAAAAACCCTCGTCTTTACCGCAGGGAGGGATTTCCACTTCGTTCCAACTGGTGAAGGCTTTGGTTTGCTAATTTTATGTGGTTAAGCCTGCCTTCCCCGTCCCGAGACCGTTACGGGATCGGGAGGCGCAACTTTTGTGCAATGTAGTTAAGTATTCATAACATTTACTGAATGGGACTCTACGCTCGTTCCTTGGGGTACAAGGTCTGGACCAGGGTCACAAAGGGTCAAAGAAAGTGGCAAAGGCCTGTCTGCTTGAACCGCTCAGGCAGGCCTGCCTGCCTGTCGGCAGGCACAAAGAAAAAATAATGCGTTTGAAAAACTCAGTGCCTGTGTGCCTTTGTGCCTCTGACCCTCGAGCTATCCCTTTTTATATATAGGAGTTGGCTTGTGTATAATGCAGGAAGATACTACACCCTTTTACCATCATAAAAGATGTGGAGCTTAGATGGATTGATAGATAGTAGAATATCCTCGCCAGATTTAAGGTTATTATCTTTTTTTGTCCTGGCTGTTAAGGTTGCGGAACCAATACGCGCATAGATATATTTTTCTGAGCCTACATTACTGATTATCTCTATCTTTGTCTTAATCTCATTTTCAGAGTTAGGCCCAATCTCTATGTCCTCCGGACGAACACCGATTTCCACAGGCTTATCTTTCAAGTTAGGCGGAACATTCTTTACATTCAACGAAAAGTCTTCACCTTTAAAGATTAGTCCTTTTTTAGCA
>CAYMVB010000305.1:0-26556 GCA_964393665.1 uncultured Desulfobacteraceae bacterium
TAATGATTGGTGACAGGACACACAGATAGTAAGAGTTTTAAATTTAGAAAGAGAGAATAACCATGGATTTGATACATAAACTTGTGAAGAATGTGGTGCAAACCAGATATGAGGATTTGCCGGCTCTGGCCATAGAGGTTTCCAAAAAATCTGTTTTAGATACTCTTGGATGTCTTATACTTGGCAGCTCTACACCAGAGGGAAAGGGCATAGTAGATTTTGTTCTTGATTATGGCGGCAAAAAGGAGGCCACTGTTCTGGTCTACGGCGGAAGGGTTCCTGCCTTTCATGCAGTTTTGGCAAACTGTACAATGGCGAGAGCTATGGACTTTGATGATGTATTTGAAGGCGGCAAAGGGAAAGGTGTTGCCGGTCATATTGGGGCTACATTTGTACCGGTAGCGCTCGCATTGTCTGAATACACGGAAAGACAGGTCAGCGGCAAGGAGTTTATCCTTGCTAATGTTCTTGGTTCAGATATCGCTTGCCGTCTTCGTATGTCCGCGACAAAATATCATGGGTGGCAGGGCGAGACGTATTCGCCTTTTGGTGTGGTTGCCACGGGGGCAAGTCTGCTGGGCCTTGATGAGGATATGACAACAAATGCCATGGGCATAGCCTACACCCAGTGTGCTGGAAGTGCCCAGGGCTATGAAGAAGGGGCATCCACTGTTCCTGTGCAGCAAGGTTTTGGGGCAAGGTCAGGGGTTTTAGCATTAATGTTGGCCCAAAGGGGATTTACCGGATCAAAGTACATCTTGCAGGGGACCTATGGTTTTTATCCTGTTTATGACAGAAACGAATATGATGCTGAGATGGTCATAAGCGAGGTGGGCGAAAGATTTGAATCAGCGTATGTCAGCATCAAACCTTATCCAAGCGGCAAGGGAACACATATCCCTATTGATGCGACCATGAAGATAATGAAGGATAACAATATAAGCGCGGACCATATTGAAGACATTATTGTTAATACAAGTGCCTTTGTGTATAACGCATGCGGAAAGGGGGAAAACAAATACAACCCGACAAACGTTAGAGATGCTCATTTTAGTGTGCCGTATGCGGTTGCTAATGCGGCCATAAGGGGAGGCCTGGAGCTGGCACATCTTACTGATGAGGCAATAAAGGATAAGGATATTTTAGACCTTGCCCGTCGTGTAAAGGTAATTATAGACCCGGAGTTAGATAAAATAGCTACTATTCCTCCCAATAGGGTTGAGATAAAGACAAAAGATGGGGCAACGTATCAAACATACATGGAATATGTGTCCGGACATCCTCAAAAACCAATGAGCATGGAGGATTGCATACAGAAGTTCAAAAAGTGTCTTGACTATTCTCAAACGCCTATCCCTGAGGATAACGTAAGCAAGTTAATACAGTTGATTGAACACTTGGAAGAGCTTGGTGATGTCAGAGAGATTATTAATGCTATTACTCCTTTTAAATAGGGATATATTTATCTAAGAAGCTGTTTTTAGCCACCCTTTTTCGGTCGAATGGTATGGGTATTCATGAGGCACTATATGCAGTGGGCCTAATATATAGATATCCTGTTAGGTTATTATTATAACGGATTTATCTTCTCCGGTTGCTTTCTCTATCTCGGATTTGATATTTGCTAACTTTTCATGTAATCGTTTCAGGGTTTCCTCGATATCCTTCTTTCTAGAAATTACAGGGACGAACTTTTTTCTTATCCTTGCGATATTTGGTCCCATAGTGAGTCCTACCAGTACATGCATTCCCTTCATCAACTCTGAGACCCCCTTTGCCTTCAGAGGATCTCCATGGCCTCTTTCCTCCTCGGTTGTATTTTCTATCTTTTTTAAAAAACGTGTTTGACCTGTTTCAAAATCTAATTCATAAATAAAATAAACCTTAGCAGAGCCAAAATGGTCTCTTGACAACTCCTTTTCATCATCTGTAGCACATGCGATTTTAATCCTCAATTATGAACCTCCTCTTCTAATCTATGTAATAAAAATTTGACCTCCCCCTCTGTTTACTAAAGCTACTTATACTGAGCTATGAGAGGCTTAGTATATATTTTTTTATGGTTACAAATAAACTTGACTTAAAAAATTTTTCTCTGTTAAAACCTACCAATGAACATTCTTGATTTCATTATCCTTGGATTAGCGGCCTTTTTTGTTGTAAAAGCCTTTTTTAGGGGCTTCTTCAGGGAAATATCCTCCCTTCTCGGGATAATTTTTGGATTATTGATAGCCAATCAATATTATCCAAATATGAACACCTTTATAAAAGATTATATTCAGTTAGAAAAATACATGTCCCCTATAAGCTTTGCCCTCATCTTTCTTTCTGTTCTTGTATTCTTTACCATGCTTGGTGTTTTTTTAAAATTTATTTTTAAGAAGCTCTTGATCGGCTGGTTAGACAAGAGCCTGGGCGTAGGCTTAGCCATGGTTAAGGCGGTCATCGTATCATATATATTAATCGTGATTCTCACCTTTTTTATGCCTTCTAAGAGTCCATTGATAACTAAGTCTAAGACAGCCCACATGGTTACTGTTACCTATCAGTCAATGATAAAGCTGATATCACCAGGCCTATACAAGGAATGGAGAAAAAAAATTTCAAGTGAGTCAAAAAAGATCGGAGAGATTATCTCTGAGGGAACAGAAGCAGTTAAAAGCATACCCAAGGTTCTTCCCGATAAAAAGAAATAATGGTTTTATCTTACACATAATTTGTATCCGCTCAAAATTTGATAAAATTTTGAGCGGACCTAACAAATATATTAGCCAACGATAGAGCGTGGCAGCAGCATTTGATGATGAGGACAAATGCTGTTAGGATTTTGATAAGAACTTCTTGTGAAGGCGATAAAATAATCTCTTAAATGCCTTATAGGTGCAATCTCATCCACAAAGCCTGCCTTTGCGCAAAATATCGGTCTTGACTGGTCATAATATTGTTGCGCAAGGTCATTCATCTTATCAATAACCGGATCCAGTGATTTTTCCTTATCCTTTTCCTTCACCAATCTTCTTGCAAAGGCTGCAACAGCAGCTGTTTCACCGTGCATAACATAAATTTCAGTTGTAGGGACACCCAGGGTAAAGGCATTGTTTCTGGTTGCTTGAGGCCCACCCATGATGTAATGTGCAGCAGCTGAGCCCTTTCTTAAAACAACAGTCATCATTGGAAGGCCGGAGCTTTCAATGGAATAGATTAGTGATTGACCCAACCCTAGAAGTTCAGCCTTTTCAGCAGTATCGCCAACATCTATGCCGGATGTATCTTGAAACCATATCATCGGGAGCCTATCCCTGCCACAGAACATGACCATTTCGTTCATTTTTATCAAGCCTTCTCTGTAAAGCTTGCCACCAATACCCAGGTAGTCTCCCTTTGCATAGCCAGGATAGTCTTTTCCTAAAAAGCCCTGGCGGTTGGCAATAACACCAACGGCAAAGCCGTCTATCTTCGCAATTCCACAATAAACCTCAGGCCCATAGTCAGGTCTGTATTCCATATGTTCGCTTCCATCAAAAAGCCTTGCCATGACCTGCTCAATATTGTACGTCCTTTTTTGATTCATTGGCACGATCATGTTAAGCTCGTCCGGGGAGTAAATAGGCTCGGAAGGCTCTGCCACCCTGAAGGTTGATGGGTCATAGAGGGGCATGCCCGCCATACACTTTTTTATTGCCTCGAGAACCCCTTCCTCTGTGTCAAAAACCTCTCTCATAAATCCTGTTACATCATGATGCACCTTGACTCCCCCGGGAGGTTCCTGTTTAAATTTTCTGGTTGCTTCTATGAGCGTTTCAGCGCCTTCAAGATCAAAGCCGCCTTTAGGTGCCATTCCACTGACTATGCCTCCACCACCAACTGCCATATTTGATTTTTCATGGGCAAAAATAATCGCCGGGCTTATGGCATGGTATCCACCACCCGCTGGGTTTGTGCCATACATACCAACAATTACAGGTATACCCTTTTGATTCAGCTCAGCATGCCTAAAAAAGGTTCGGCCCCCGGATCTCCTGCCCGCATATACCTTTTCCTGCTCAGTTAATTTTACACCGCTACAGTTCAGAACCCAAACAAGCGGAATATGCAGCTGCTCTGCTATATCTTGAGCACGAAAGACGTGCTCTCGCTGGCCCGGTATCCATGCTCCTGCTAAGACCTTGTTGTCCGATGCGATTATTGACGCATATCTGCCAGAAATCTTGCCAATTCCTGAGATAACCCCTGTTGTTCCCTCCTGGTTAAACTCTGGGTCATAGAGGCTGTTCAAGGGTAAAAATGTGCCGGGATCGACTAAGAGTTCAAGCCTTTCCATGGCGGTTTTTTCTCCTCTTTGGTGAATTCTTTCCCCTGGCAGGCCAGTTTGTCTTCTAGCTTCTAAAGCCTCTTCCACCTCTTTTTCAGCGTTTGCTAAAATATCGGCATTTTCTTGGCCTTGTTTTTTCTCACCTTCCTTTAGGTCTTTGCCAAAAACGGTCATTTTTTCAAAATACTGTCTCATTCCAAATCTCCTCCTATAATCTAAAGTCCGCCACTTTCTGCTCAAGTGTTCCAATCAATCCAGCCCTAAACCTTGGATCTCTGTAAAGGCTGGCATCAGCCTTCATCTCTTTTTCAACAAAGGCAATTTCATTAAAAGATGATGGTTCATATTCGTCAAGAAGACCGTCCAATGCCTTTATAGATTGCGGTGCTAATGGCCTTCCCAGGCGCGACATTGCGTCTTTTTCATCACGCAAGGGTTTTCCCCACAGGCCGGAATAGGTCTCCGGATTCTTTCTCCTCTCCACCTCGGCTGCAATGTCCTCTTTTGTCGCCAGTGTTGCCCTTTCGTTTTCTTGTAATGCCGAAATTTCTCCTGGCAGGCATGTGGCAATTTGTAGTCCCATCGGAAGCAAAAGCAGGCCTGTGTGATGATTATGCACTTCAAGTTTTTCAGAGTATTGCCTTTTATCTGTCTCACGATCATCAGTCTTTTTCATTCTCGGAAAGGGAATTGATACATCAACAACTGCGTTATATATCCCAATATCCCGTAACTGTGGTGCCTTGACTTCCTTTGATGTCTTTGCCATATATTCCACATTAATCGCGCCTGCCTTAATCAAGGATCTGGCTATACCTGACCATCCGGGTATGAGCCCTATCATTGCCTCACTAAAACACATGGCGCTGCGGGAATCTCCTACCAAAAAATCTGCCATGAGCGGTATTTCTGCTGAGCCGCCAAAACGTGTACCGCCGCCGCATACAGCTACAACCCTCATGTGCTCTGCAATTCTTCTTATGCTTCCGTGGAGGCCAATCCCCTTTTTTAATCTATTATCAGCCCAGGAATAGAGCTCATCGATCTCCTCAGCAGAAGCCCCCTTTGCCTCTTTTTCGTTTTTAGCCGCAATGGTGGCGTCCAGTTTATTAAGGCTCTCTTTAAGATCACCGCCCGCATGTACTTGATCATTTGCTCCATAAAGGATGAGGAATTCTAACTGATCTCTTTTTTCATATACCTTGTCAAGCCCTTCAAGAAATGCGTCAAGCCCCGGATTTCCTACCTGGTGAACAGGAGGGTTATAATAACAAAGTATAGCCCCTGTTTTTTGTTTATATGAAATCTGGTCAATAACAAGATATGTCTTGTCTTCCGTCCATTCATATATGGATGTAATGTTTATATAGCCTGCAATTTCATTTGATCGTACAAGGTTGATCGGACCTTTCATAAAAACCTCCTTTATCTTAATATTGAATACGTCAATATATACACTTATATGGCCTACTATTCAAGAAGTATCAGGCTTATTACTTGCCTTAATGAGGCAAAGTTTTATTTTTTAGATAGGTTGTATTGTTATGTACGTTCAGGACAGGTAAATTTTTTAACCATCCATAAGGTAAAAAGCCGGGTTATTATACTATGCCCATTACAAAATTTCTTTGGAACATATGATAAAAAGTAACACCTATAAGTCAAAACCAATGGAATGTAACCTCTCCGCCTCTTTCAAATCGGTTAAATCAAAGGTGATGGGGGTGATAGTTATCCGGCCTTCTTTGAGCGCCCTTAAATCCGTATTGGGCAAACTCTCCTCAATGGGCGTTTCCTTTGCCAGCCAATAGTAGACATTCCCCCTTGGGTCTGTCCTTTTTTCATATATATCTCTCTGCGAGACAAGGTCCTGGGTAGTAAAGGATATGCCTTGTATCTTTTTTTCCGGTATAGCCGGAATATTTACGTTCAGCGCAGTGCCTTTCCTCAGGCCGTTATGATTTACGAACTCAATCAGCCTTCTTGAAAATCTTGCAGCAAAGGTAAAGTCCGGGTTTGTCTTTGTTGCAAGGGAAATGGCTATGGATGGGATGCCAAAAAACGCACCTTCTGTGGCTGCAGATGCAGTCCCAGAATAAAGGATATTTATCCCTACATTAGAGCCGAGGTTAATTCCCGAAAGTATCATATCGGGTCTAAGTTCCAAAATTTCCTGCATGGCTATTTTTACGCAATCAGCGGGGGTCCCGCTTATTCCATAACCTATGAATGCTCCGTTTCTTTTAAATTTATTGATCCTTAGGGGATTTGCCAGGGTAATAGCATGACCTACAGCGCTCATTTCGGTTTCTGGTGCAACTACGGAAACCTCAAAATCATGCCTGAGTTCCTCAAACAGCACAGCTAAGCCGTCTGCTAATATTCCATCATCGTTGGTTAAAAGTATCCTCATGTTTCACCTGATTTTTATAGCTTTATATATTTATATTGGCCGTTTATCAATAAAAAATGCTTTTTATAAGCAAACTGGGACTGGCATAAATATTTTCAGGGAAGAATATCTATAAAGAATGAACCCGTCGGGTTCAGGCTTTTAAGAGGTCCAAAAAATTGGTTCCTGCGTGATTATTTGGAATAGCCTTAATGAAGCGATAATCAGCGAAACATAAGAGTTATTTGATAAACGACATGCAGCGTTATACCTAAGGCTCATTTTCATTGCCTGGGGTACCAGGTCTGGGCCAGCGGCACAAAGAGGCAAGGTGGCAAAGGCCTGTTCTGCGTGCCTACCTATCAGCAGATAGCCACAAAGAAGAAATGATTCGTCTGAAAAAACTCAGTGCCTTTGTGCCTCTGGCCCTCCAGCTATCCCTCTTAGGGATAATAGTTGATTTCAAGAGCCTTATAAAAGGCTTTCTGGGTTTACATACTCCATGTTAAAGGCATCTGAAACGCCTTTATACGTAACCGTTCCTTCTACTACATTAGCACCCCGTCTAATTTCCGGGTTCTCCTTTAATGCCCTCTTCCACCCCTTATCTGCAATCTCAATTGCATATGGCAGGGTTGCATTGGTTAGGGCAATCGTAGAGGTTTTTGCCACGGCGCCCGGCATGTTGGCAACACAATAATGAACTACCCCATCTATGGTATAAACCGGATCGGAATGAGTTGTTGGTTTCGAGGTCTCAAAGCAGCCTCCCTGGTCAATGGCAACATCTACCATTACCGAACCTTTCTTCATGGTTTTTAACATTTCACGGGTAACTAATTTTGGTGCCTTGGCCCCCGGAATAAGCACCGACCCTATAACCACATCGGCCTTTTTTATAATTTCCCTGATAGTGGCAGGGCTTGACATAAGAAGAAAACAATTTTTTGGCATGATATCGCTAAGGTACCGGAGGCGGCTGAGAGATGCGTCTAACACATAGACCTTTGCGCCCAAGCCGCAGGCCATTTTAGCGGCGTTGGTGCCAACTATCCCTCCTCCGATAATAAGAACTGTACCCGGATCTACTCCTGGTACACCGCCTAACAGAACGCCCTCCCCACCTCTTGACATTTCCAGATATCTCGCCCCTTCCTGGATAGACATTCGTCCGGCAACCTCGCTCATAGGTATAAGCAGGGGAAGAGAACCGTCGTCCTTTTGAATGGTTTCATAGGCGATATCAATAGAAAGGCTTTTGATGAGCGCATTTGTTAAGGTTTCGTCTGCTGCGAGATGAAGATAGGTAAAAAGTATCTGCCCTTCTCTTAAGAGACTGTATTCAGGCGGCAGGGGTTCTTTTACATGCATAACCATGTCTGCATTTTTATAAATTTCCTTTGAGGTTTTTATAATTTCCGCACCATGAGTGGCATACGATGCATCAGTGAAGCCACTTCCCTTGCCCGCGCCCTTTTCAACAAGCACCTTGTGTCCGTGTTGCTTCATCACCTCTACGCCTGCGGGCGTCATAGACACACGGTTTTCCTCAGTCTTTATTTCTTTCAGTATCCCTATGATCATTTTATACTCCTCCAAAAAAGAGTTATTACTTGTGTATTCTAAGCAGCTTAAAAGAAAAACAACTATATCATACGAATAAACATACCCTTTTTGGTTTTAAAAGATTTCATGAAAGACGTCAACGATAATATGAATTGGGCCTTCAATTTTGTTATTGAGGGTCTCACGAGATATAAAAAAGATGGTTTAATGATTTTGTTATTGTAAGCAATTTTTTTGTACAAAACGAAATATTTTAAAAAGTAGCTGTACATGATCATAATAATTAAACGCTGGTTAGATTAAGAATTCAACGGAGTTCGTTGACAAAGGCATGTAAAGTTGATAATACTTTTAATCATTTTTAAACCCGGAGGCTTATATGACTCAGAGAATATACAGATTAGGATGTGATATAGGCGGAACCTTTACTGATTTTGTTCTTTTGAATGATGAGACTGGTGAAATACATATTAATAAATGCCTCACAACGCCAAAGGACCCCTCCGATGCTGTAGAAGAGGGCATAAAGGAACTGGAGAAAGGCGTCAAAGGGTTTGTTGTTGAATTAAACGAGGTCATTCATGGAACAACCCTGGTAATTAATTCAATTATAGAGAGAAAGGGCGCTAAAACCGGGCTTATTACAACGAAGGGTTTCAGGGATGTCTTAGAACTTGGCAGAGAGATTCGTTATGCGCCTTATGATATATTCTCTGAATATCCCGAGCCTTTGATACCCAGGTCTTTTCGCTTTGAGGTAGACGAGAGGATAAGGAGCGATGGAAAGGTAATAAAGCCTTTGGATCCCAGAAATGTCAGGGACATAGTTCGTCAGATGATAGAAACGGGCATTGAATCAATGGCTGTGTGCCTCATAAATTCTTTTGAAAACCCGGTACATGAACGCATGGTCAAAGATATTATTTTAGAAGAGGCCCCGCATATGTCCGTATCTATCTCCTATGAGGTGCTGCCACAGATAAGAGAGTATGAGAGGACTAGCACAACAGCTACTAATGCATATGTTAAGCCCTTAACCGGGAGATATTTATCCAGGTTATCAAACAGATTGAAATCTATTGGCTTTGAGGGAAGGCTTTTTATCATGCTGGCAAGCGGGGGGATCACGTCAGTGGACACAGCCGTTGATTTTCCTGTCCGCGTAATTGAGTCTGGACCGACAGCCGCTGTTATCTCAGGGCAATATTACGGAAAACAGTTTAATATCCCTGAGATGTTTGTTTTTGATATGGGAGGTACGACAGCAAAATCTTGCCTGATTCAGGGGGGTGTTGCGGGTGTAGTTCCAACGTTTGAGGTTGGAAGGGTTCAGAGGTTTATGAAAGGGAGTGGTTTAACCATCCAGGTGCCGGTAGTAGATTTAATGGAGATAGGTGCAGGAGGGGGGAGTATAGCAAAGGTTAGCAAAATGGGAACCCTTCAAGTTGGGCCTGAAAGCTCCGGTGCAGACCCAGGGCCTATTTGTTATGGGAAAGGTGGCATAATGCCAGGGGTCACGGATGCAGATCTTATTCTTGGTTATCTAGATGAGAATTACTTTCTCGGCGGAGAAATGAAACTCGATAAACAGGCTGCCAGGAAAGGCGTGGAGGAAGTTATTGCTGGCCCTCTTGGTGTTTCTCTAGAGAGGGCAGTGTGGGGAATTCATGATCTCATAAATGAGACCATGGCAGGTGCAGCCAAGACGCATATTGCAGAAAAAGGAGGGAACCCAAAGCTCGTAACCGTAATAGCCTTTGGGGGAGCTGGACCAGTTCATGCTTACGGTTTGGCAAAGAAATTGGGTGCCCCGAGATTACTGATTCCGCCGATACCGGGTGTAGGGTCAGCCCTTGGATTTTTTACTGCACCAAGGGCATTTGATGTATTAAGAAGTCACAAACAGAGCCTTGAAGATGCGGATTTTTCTGAGATTGAGTCGATATTTCAGGAAATGGAGACAGAGGCGGGCAGGATTATAATGAAGGCCGGGGAGAAGGAGGCCATTATATTTGAAAGGTCCCTTGACATGCGTTTTATAGGTCAGGGATCAGAGACAAATGTTCCCATATCTGATGATAATTTTACAAAGACTACCAGGAAAGAGGTAAGAGGGTTATTTGATAAGATCTATAAAAGCCTATATGGCAGGACTTACCCTGAGTCACCTGTAGAATTGATAAACTATAAGGTTAGGGCGAGACTTCCAGAGCACCCGCTTCAACTGCCAAAAATAGAAAAACGCACCTCATCCCTTAAGGAGACGATTAAGGGCAGACGAAATGCTTATTCACCAATTGTTGGGGATTATATACCCTATACAGTTTACAACCGTTATCTGCTCTTCCCGGGTGCCCAATTTGATGGGCCAGCTATCATTGAAGAGAGGGAGTCAACAGCGGTTGTTGGAGAGGATGCATCCGTATCAGTTGATGACTTTGGTTTTTTATGGATAGATTTTAAATAAGCTTTATCTGTCATATAAATAGATTCACGAGACCGGATCTTTAGATATCAGGAGGCTAAAATGGCTATGAAATTTGATCCAATAACATTAGAAATATTATGGAGAAGGCTCATATCTATTGTTGATGAAGCGGACAGCTCAGTTGCCAGGACAGCATTTTCAAGCCTTTTACGGGATGCGCATGACTATACCTGTATGTTTACCGATAGAAAGGGCAGAGAGTTAGCTCAGGGATCCTTTGCAACGCCTGGACAGTCAGGCGCAATGGCATTAGGGATAAAAACGATTGTCTCCAGCCTCTCTGAGGAAAACTGTCAGGACGGTGATATCTTTATTACGAATGATCCCTGGGCCCTTGCAGGGCACCTCAATGATGTTTGTGTAATGAGCCCTATATATTACAAGGATAGTCTGGTTGCATATACTGCTTGCGTGTTTCATCATTCGGATATTGGGGGAAGGGTTTCATCTGACAATCACGATGTTTTCGAGGATGGTCTTTTTATTCCACTCGTTAAACTTTACGATCGGGGGGTTTTAAATAAGGCCGTTATGGAGATGATTCGCTGGAACGTACGAACGCCGGATGATGTAACCGGGGACATTAGATCGCAGATAGCCGCAAACCATGTATGCAGCGAGAAGATATGCCAGATGCTCGACGAGACAGGGCTGGAAAATATAGATGACCTTGCCGATGATATCATAGGCCTTACAGAAAAGAGCATGAGGGCCGAAATCGCGAAGATACCAGATGGTATTTATAAGGGAGAGGGCATTATAGAGCAAAGGGAGGGCAAGGGAGACGTTATAATAAAGGCGGCCGTTGAGATAAAGAAAGATAATGTGATTGTTGACCTTGACGGTTCCTCTCCTCAGGTTGATTGGGGAGGCAATGTTGTGTTTAATTTTACCTACGCATACGTCTTTATGGCCCTTAAGAGCATGTTTGATCCTCAAATGCCAAACAACGAGGGATGCGCCAGACCCATAACCATGGTTGCTCCCGAAGGCAGCGTAGTAAACTGTAAGTTTCCCGCTGCAGTTGCAGCGAGGATGCAGATAGGGCATTTTCTAACGGAGATTGTCTACAGGGCATTAGCAGAGGTTATGCCGGAGAACGTTATCGCCGGCAGTGGTGGTACGCCGGCAACAATGAATGTTTTTTATGGGAAACGAAATGATAACTCACCATGGCATTCTGTTATTATCCGGGGCGGAGGGATGGGTGCCAGTTACAAGGAAGATGGCCATTATGTAAGTATATTTCCTGCAAATGGTGCAAACACGCCTGTTGAGATATTCGAAAATGACACCCCTCTTATTGTAGAGAAACGAGAGCTTCTCCCGGATTCAGGAGGGCCAGGGAAATTCAAGGGCGGACTGGGCAGAAGAGTCGTCTTTAGAGTGCCGGATGATGATTATGCACCGTCAGGTCCTGTAAATCTTGGCATTCAGTCAGGCAGGTTCCGTTACCCTGCCAAAGGCCTCTTTGGCGGTGGTGATGGTTCAAGGGCTCAATTTCTTGTCAACAACATTGCCGGAGACCCTTATGGCCTAACCCAGATAAAATCAGGTGATATTGTCATCATGGATGCCGCTGGGGGAGGGGGTTATGCTGATCCTCTTGAGAGGGATGTTGAAATGGTTATGAGGGATTTTTTAAACGGCTATGTAACCCTTAGAGGAGCAAGGGAAGATTATGGTGTTGTGATCGATCCAGAGACTATGGAGGTGGATAAAACCGAAACAGAGAGCCTGAGAAAATCGCTTAGAAAGACATAGCAAGAAAAAGAAGAGTTTTATTGTCCTGCTCATTTATACAATTGATTTTCCCTAATATATCCTATACCTGGGCGTTTCAATGCGACTACCTTTACAGAGGGGGCATCGACTCGGACGAGTGAAGTGCTTTCTATCTTTAAAGACATAGCCACAGGAAAGACAGTGGATAGGGACAATACCAAGTTTTTTATTGTGGGTTGACACTGACCTTGATATATGTGGGAGGTGATCATATACCTCTTTCTCTCTGATTTTGACTGTTTGAGAGATTTCTCTGGCAGAAAAATCACCATCAAGCAGGAGGTTAATTATCTGTTTGCGGATAGTTTGAGTCATTTCGCGGTCTTTATTCATGGGCTATCCTGGCAGGGCTTTTAAATAAAGAGATCAGTATTATAACGTACGTAAATTCATAAAAGAACAAAGCATGGAAGTAGCAAGGGAACAGCCCTTCCCAAGCAAGGTTTTAACTTGTGCCTCTGACCCTTTTAAGCTATCGGCTTTAGCCGATAATAGGTGACTAAAAAGGGCGGGTCCAGTTCTTAGATCCCTCAAGTCTTTCGAGGATCAAAGACCCGCCTTTTTCATCGAAGGCCAAAGTCTATTCAGATTTCACTTTTACCTTGCGGGGGGCTACAGGTTTAACCTTTGGCAAGGTCAACCTAAGAACGCCATCTGTCATTTTAGCGTCTATGTGTGGCTGGTCAATCATCTCAGAGAGCGTGAATTGCCTAAAATAGGCACCAGTCTCGTATTCTCTCAATATATCGACCTCATCGGATCCCTCCGGAGATGACACTTTCCCGGATAATGTAAGGGTATTTTCACGAAGATCAATGTCAATATTTTCCGGTTTTACACCGGGCATATCCGCAACAACCACTATATTGCCATCCGTTTCAAATATATCAACATCAGGGGTAAACGTAGGACCCTGATCGATTTGCTCAGCAACAGATAGTGGCCCCCTCTTCTCCTTTGCCTGTAAAGACTTGCTTGTTTCAGCCATATGTATACCTCCTTTCATCTGCGCTGTTACTATTACACTGCCGTAATAGCAATTTTTTTAGGTTTTGCAGATTCTGCCTTTGGCAGCACTATAGTCAGTATGCCGTTGCTGCATTTGGCATCAGCCTTTGATTCATCAATCTGCACCGGCAAGGTAATCTTCCTGCTAAACTTTCCTGCGTCTCTCTCTCTTCTATGGTATTTGGTGTTTTCATTTTCAGGGTCTGATTTGCGCTCACCTTCAATGGTAACCGTGTTGTTCGCTATAGATAACCCTAAGTCATCCGCCTTGATCCCGGGTAGCTCTGCGCGGAGATAATAGATATCCTTTTCCTCTGTAATATTAATTGCTGGAAAAACACCTGATGAAGGCCCCTTGAATAGTTTCATTGCAGGGTACTGGTAAAGCCTTTCAACTTCTTGTCTCATGCGTTCTAATTCCTCAAACGTATCATCCCATCTCCATCTTGACAAATTGTCTAAGCTGTTTTTTATAATCATAGCCCTACCTCCTTTATAGTATATAATTTAGCAAAGCCCTTATAAAGAAAAGTCTTTTTCAATTCATTATAAAAAATTACTATGATTTTAGGGTTTGTCAAGATGTGTGCTTTTTTTCCTTGTGTTTACTTAGGGGGAGAGGTACCTATGTGGATAAATTTTTGGTATTCTATAAGGATTATGATTACAGGGACTTAGGGTCAATAAGGCGGCATCTGTTTTTTAACCTGATCTGCCAGGGCCTGGATTTCTTCCATGTCACCTGGCTTCATTTCCCAGGTTGATACTGTTAGGCCATCATTATTCCACCGTGGGATTACGTGGACATGAAGGTGAGGGACAACCTGATCAGAGGCCTTCCCGTTAAGCTGGAGCACTGTTGCCCCATCAGCTTTTAATGCATCTTTTATAGCCATGGCGCATCTCTTTACGGCGTGAAAAACCGCTGATAGATCATCCTTTTCTATTTCAAAGATATTTTCCGCATGTTTCTTAGGGACAACAAGAAGGTGGCCCTTGGCTGACGGATTAATATCCATAAAGGCAATCACGCGTTCCTCATCAAGAACCTTGATTGCGGGTATATCCCCTGAGATGATTTTGCAAAATATACAATCCATTATAGCATTCTCGTTGGCGTTTTATTTTTGTAAAAACTCGTTTATGTGTGGTATTGTCTTTATCAGCTCTCAGTTTTTTATTCCAGAATAATTATCTACAGTCAGGGCATTTATCCCAGAAATCCTTTGGAATCCCCTCGGTAATTTTTCCAAAATAGTCAAGCTGAAACCACGGCGCAAAGCTCCTTCCACAGACCTTGCATTTTTTCATGGGAAGTGTTCTTCCCCATCGGACAATAGTCCTCTCGTTTTCGTTCTCCTCAACCTTTATACAATTGGTTGGACAGACATAGGCGCATGCACCGCAGGCTATACATGTTTGAGGATTAATCTCCAGTGGTGGGCCTACTTTTCTGCTGGACCCCCGTCCGAGAAAGGTGATGGCTTCAACACCAACTACTTCCCGACACACCCGTTCGCATAAGCCGCACAGGATACAGTCGTCATTGTCAAGGCTAAATCGTGGCGCTCCTACGGAGTATTCCTCAGCCAGGTCTTTAATAACCGGGACATTAGGGCTTCTGGCGAGCAAAAGCTCTATGACCATCTTCCTGGCCTTTATAACCTTTTCAGTTTTTGTTTGGACCGTAATGCCCTCCAGCACCGGATAATTACATGATGTAGTAAGCGTTGTTTTATTGCCCCTGGTGATTTCTACCTGACAAAGGCGGCATGCGCCATAAGGTTCAAGGGCCTCATGGTAGCATAGATGAGGAATATCAAAGCCATTGTCTAAGGCGACCTGAAGGACATGTTGCCCTTCTTCTGCCTCTACTTCCACTCCATCAATTGTAAATTTAATCATCTTTAAATAACCTTTACCTTATTGCTAATTGTTTTCTTGGCCCGTTATGTTGGCAACGAGATTTATTCTACGTTAACAGCATCAAAGTTGCAGGCGGCCATACATGCCCCGCAACGAATGCATGTATCAGGGTCTATGGTGTGAAGCTCCTTTTTCTTGCCGCTAATTGCATCTACCGGGCACACGTTTTTGCATACGCCACAGCCGGTGCATTTTTCTTCATCGATGGAATAAGTTATGAGGGCCTTGCATACCCCTGCCGGGCATCTTTTTTCTTTAATGTGGGCCTCATACTCATCCCTGAAATATCTTATCGTACTGAGTACAGGATTGGGTGCAGTCTGACCAAGGGCGCAGAGAGAGCCTTCAGCAACTATCCAGCTTAGCTCTTCAAGGAGTTCAATGTCGCCCTCTTTTCCCTTGCCCTCCGTAATTGCATTAAGAACTTCGTACATGCGGCGTGTGCCCTCCCTGCATGTTGTGCATTTGCCGCAACTTTCATCCTTTAGGAAATTCATAAAGTATCTGGCAATGTCTACCATGCACGTTTTGTCATCCATAACAATCATGCCCCCAGAGCCCATCATAGATCCAACCTCAGTGAGCCTGTCGTAGTCTATAGGCATGTCTATCAGCGAGGCAGGGATTGCGCCTCCCGAAGGTCCCCCGGTCTGTATGGCCTTGAGTTTACCGTTTCCTGAGATGCCGCCTCCAATATCATAAACAACTTCTCTTATGGTTATTCCCATAGGCACCTCGACAAGGCCGGTATTTTTAACCTTGCCAACAAGGGAGAAAATTTTGGTGCCCTTACTGCCCTCAGTGCCAATGCTTGTATACCAATCAACGCCTTTGTTTATGATAAGTGGTACATTTGCCCATGTTTCCACATTGTTAAGATCAGTCGGTTGATCCCAGAGGCCGCTTTCAACGGTGTGAATGTGTTTTGCTCTTGGTTCACCCGCCTTACCCTCTAGCGAGGCCATAAGTGCCGTTGATTCGCCGCAGATAAATGCGCCGCCGCCCCTGCTTACCTTGATATCGAAGTCAAAGCCTGTACCAAGAATATTTTTTCCTAATAATCCACACTCTCTCAGTTGTTCTATAGCGTGTTCAACATTTTCAGAGGCAAGCGGGTATTCGTATCTTACATATACATAGCCCTCATCCGAGCCTATCGCATAGGCACCGATCATCATGCCTTCTAGTACGCTGTGGGGATTTCCTTCCAACAGCCCTCTGTCCATGTAAGCACCCGGGTCACCTTCATCTGCATTGCAAATTACATAGTGTTTATTGCCGGGCGCATTTCTGCATGACTCCCACTTCCTGCCGGTAGGAAAGCCTCCCCCTCCCCTTCCTCGAAGGCCTGATTGTTTTATTATATCGATTATCTCTTCCGGCGAGTATTCATTTAAAGCCTTTGCCAGGGAAGAATAGCCACCTATTGCAAGGTAATCCTCTATTGAGGTTGGATCGATCTTGCTATTATTCCCAAAAACATAAGGGCTCTGTGCCTTATAAAATGGGATGTCCATTTTATGTAAAACGGTTTCACCCGTTTCAGTGTCCTTGTAAAGAAGGCGGTCTACAACTTTATTCCCTATGAGTGTTTCGCTAACGATATCTGCTATATCCGTAGGCTTAACTTGCTGATATAATATGTCTTGCGGGCTAACTATAACAAGGGGCTCCCTCTCATCAAAGCCCTGGCCACCTGTTATCCTTATATCTATTTTTCCTGTTAGTCCTTGCTTTTTTAATTCTTTTCGCAAGGTATCTATGACCTTTTCGGATCCATACGCCCTGGCAGAGGTTCCCGAGGTAATTGTCACGACTGGTTTTTCAGGGTCTATTCTGCCTAAAATCTCTTGTCTGGTTTTTTCTAACTCCTGAAGGCTACTCATTCTTTTCATCTTTATTCCTTAGATGTCTTTTTGTATTTTTTGATTGCGGATTCTACTTTTGCAGGGGTCATTTGTCCATGATACTCTTTTCCAAAAACAACGATAGGACCCATGGCACAAGCACCCAAGCAGTTAACTGTTTCAAGGGAAAACAGCCCGTCCTCCGTCATTTCGCCTACACTTGCACCAAGCTCCAATTTGAGCCTGTCAAGTACCATCGGGGCTCCCCTGACGTGGCAGGCAGTCCCGAGACAAACGCTTATGATGTGTTTTCCACGAGGCTTGAGGCTGAATGCGTTGTAAAAGGATGCTATTCTGTATATCCTTGTCAGAGGTATTGGAAGTTTTTCTGATATATACTCTAAATCCTTTTCGGGCAAATAGTTCTGCTTTTCTTGAACTTCCTGCAGTATTGCAATTATTGCAGATTCCCTGTATTCAAATTTTTTTAATATGTGATCAATACCCTTTGGACTCATTTAATCTCCTTCGGTCATCTTTACTCTTTTCTTTACTTTTTCATACTCTTCAACGACCCTCTCTTGGATTGTATCTATCATCTCTTCGCTGAGATGTCTGAACCTACCCTGGATTTGTAAATATTCTTTTACAGGCCTTAATCTTTTAATCTCTCCGGTAAAACGATACTGTCCATGCTCTACCTCATACAAGGGAAACACACCGGTTTCAACCGCAAGGCGGCCAGCCTTTATGGCAAGCTCTGGAGGAAGTCTCCAGCCTGTGGGGCAGACGGAAAGTATGTGGATATAGGCCGGTCCTTTAATTTTTGCCGCCTTTTTTACCTTATTTACGAGATCTATGGGATAACTCGGGCATGCTGTGGCAACATACGGTATATTATGGGCTGCGGCGATTTCAGGCATGTTTTTCTTCCATGTTACCTGGCCTGGTATAACCTTGCCCGCAGGGGAGGTTGTGGTGGAGGCACCGAAAGGCGTTGCCGAGGATCTCTGGATACCTGTGTTCATATATGCCTCATTGTCATAGCATATATATATAAAGTCATGTCCCCGCTCGAAAGCGCCGGACAAAGCCTGAACGCCAATATCGCTGGTCCCGCCATCTCCTGCCATGGCAAGAAAGGTTATTCTTTTTTTTGGCATCCTCCCTTTTCTCATCAAGACCTTCATACCTGCCTCTACACCTGATGCTACTGCCGCGGCATTTTCAAATGCAACGTGTATCCAGGGCACCCTCCAGCTCGTATAGGGCATGGGAGATGATATAATCTCCATACATCCAGTAGCGGAGGATACGATAACATCTCTTCCCAGTGCTTTGGCAACTAAACGAACGCCCAGGGCCTCTGCACAACCCTGGCAGGCCCTATGGCCCGGAGCAAAATAGTCTTTTTTAGTAATGAGTTTATAGGCATATACATTGGTTGACTCGAGTATTTCCATCACTTACCTCTTATTCCATAGTACTCGAAATCTTCTTCTCGAGTATGTTTTTTAACCTTTTCCATGGCCCTTTGATACATGTTTTTAAAATCATCAATAGTTACATCTCGACCTGCAAGCCCACAGATAAAGTTGGTAATGTTTGGTTGATTTTTCTCTTTATAAAGAACAGAGCGGAGGTCTATGGCAAGGGGTCCGCCTTGACCGCCATAAGATATCGATCTGTCAATAACGATAAGGTTTTTTGCCTGACCTACGGCCTTTCGAAATTCCTCAAAAGGAAATGGTCTCCAAAGTCTGTCCATAATGAGGCCAACTGATTTTCCCTCGTTTCGTAATTCGTCCACAACCAGGGAGACTGTTTCACCATAGCTACCCTGGGTTATAAAGAGTGTTTCCGCATCGTCGCTTCTATACGTTTCAATAGGGTTGTAATATCTTCCCACAATGTCACCAAGCTCTTTCCAGGCCGATTTAATAACAGACTTTGATTGTTTGAGTGGCTCATCCTGGGCAACCTTTGCCTCTGAAAAGATATATGGCATTCCCACGCCTCCCATGGTCACCGGCTTGTCCGGGTGCAACCTCTGTATGGGTTCAAAATTTGGCAAATATCTTTCAACTTGATCTTGGTCCCAGAATTCAACAGGCTCTATCACATGGGTAAGTATAAAACCATCGATATTTATAATAAGAGGCAACATGACATCTTTATCCTCTGCTACCTTATAACCAAAGAGAACATGGTCAAATACCTCCTGCCCATTATTGGCAAATACCTGAATCCACCCGCAATCCCTAATAGACATAACGTCCGTATGGTCATTCCATATGCTGATAGGCCCAGACATAGATCTGTTTGCAAGAATCATTACAACGGGCAATCTCATAGAGGCAACTATGTGCACAATCTCATTCATCAATGAGAGACCCTGAGAACTGGTGCATGTAAATGCCCTTGCGCCTACGGCTGATACGCCGGCAGATACACTCATTGCAGAATGTTCAGACTCTACCGGGATGAACTCGGCATCTAATTCGCCATTATTCACCAGCTCGGATAAGTGTTCAACAATATGTGTCTGGGGCGTAATAGGATAGGCAGCAATGCAATCCACATTTGCCATTTTCACGGCCTCCGCAGCAGATAAAGAAACTTCCAGCCCTATTCTCTTTCCCATTACTCTTCCTCCTCAACCATTTCTATAGCATGGGTAGGGCATTCATTGGCGCAAATCCCGCAGCCCTTACAATAGAACAAGTTTGCCTCAAAAAAGCCCTCTTCTGTCTCATATATAGCAGCATCAGGGCAGAATACGTAACAAGTACCGCATTTTATACATTTCTTATTATCGACAACCGGCCGCATGGATCGCCAATCACCGGTTTTATACTCATCAGAGTTCCCCGGCGTAATGAGCGTTGCTCCAAGCTCCAGTTCCTGCCAGGCCAAATCCTGTCTTGTCTTTGTCACCTTATTTCCTCTCCATTTAAAACGCTAATCGTGTTTCCTTAAATGCCCTTTTAAAGGCGGTGATATTTTTTACGGCTATACGGCCAAACCTGTTTTCCAATGGCTCAATCAGGGAATCGGGATCTACGACGGCTTGAGCCTTTAGTAAGGCACCGAGCATAGTTGTATTGGTTATAGGCAATCCCAATTCCTCTCGTGCAATCTTGGTGGCATTCACCACAGCAATCTTGCATGTCAGTCCCAGTTCCTTTTTGATCTCATCGGCTGTATATTTAGTGTTGGTTATAAGAATACCGTCTTCCTTCAGTCCTGCGGTCACATTAACAATGCGCAGTATAGAGGGATCGAGAACCAGTACAATATCTGGATTATTTATTTCCGTGCGTACCTTAATCTGTTTATCATCCACCCTGCAAAATGCTACAACAGGCGCTCCTCGTCTCTCCGGGCCAAAGGAAGGAAATGCCTGTCCATATTTTCCCTCATTAATGGCCGATAGGGCCAATAACTCTGCAGAGGTTACGGCACCCTGGCCACCTCTTCCGTGAAGCCTGATTTCTAGCATAGTATCTCCTTACAGATAGAATATAGTATTCATGCAAAAACTGCTGTTACCTATAACTCCAAAAATGTTGAACTGTCAATTCTTTTTTGAATTTTTTCCTGTAAATACGGATTTGTTTACGTGGCAGGTGATAGTTACTATTTTCAATGTGCATTGACGAATTTGTCATTTCCCTGCCCCTATTGCCTTTGTTATATCTTGAGGTTCTACACCCGGGCTCTGAGCCCCTGATTTTTCGTAAAATTCTTCTATTTTTTGTGTGAGTTCATCCTCTTTCCTTTTTGTATCCTTAATTGTCTCTTCCAGGTCCGGCAGCTTGTTTTTTGGAAAGAAAGTGAAATCACCGGAGATATCAATATAGTTAATAATTGAATTCTCTATCTCCTGGGCGCTTTTTATTAGGCCACCTTTTGCCTTGTACATGCCATAAATGATTTCAATGCCTTCCTTGATCTTTACCCCTTTTGGGATTTGGGGGGTTTTCTTAAATAGAAATTCTGGAGAATTAAAAAAGGCTCCAAGCTCGGTGATTTTACGGATGATGTCGTCATTCAGGTCTATAGACTCGAGTTTTCCCAATGTCTTCTCATATTTTTCCTTCAAAACCCTTACAATTTCATCTCTAGGAGGAATGATTCCCAGCTCCCCTTTCATGCTTGTGACATTTTCCTTCATGGTCTTAAATATCTTATCGCGAAATTTTTCATCAGGTACGCTTATAGCGCTTGTCATTTTTTCGTAATCAATATCCAGAATAAGGGAGCCTACGAAAACCATTGACTCTGCAATGTCGCCACCTCCAAGGCCCGCTATTTTTCGACCTTCATTGGTTATCACATCATTTACTTCTCGGAATTGAGCCTTTATGCCAAACTCTCCGTATGTTTCTATAGGGGCCGCTGAAAGATGTTCATATATCTTGCTTATCTTTTTGGGAAAATGTCTGTTTTCCCTGTTCCATATAACGTGATAGAAGATTTGATTATTGTCCAGATAGACCGTTCCCCCTCCTATTTCTCTTCTAAAGACCGGCAGCCTTTCCTTTTTGCAGTATTCGAGGTCTACTTCCTGGTTTGCATCCTGAAAATAGCCAACGCTTACGAATGGTGTTTTAGGCGACACTATGTCGATTGCCTCTATCCCCAGCCTTGCAAGGGCATGAAAGATAAGCATAGACTCTTCCCACGGCCTGTCTCCAAGATCAAATAAATACATACGTGCTCCATTTCCTTCTTTATTAATCAACCTTTAGCGGCATTTCTTATTAATTCAGTAATATCCATTACCTGGATAGGAATTTTGTTTCTCCTTACATATGTGGCCATAGTTCGGACACACTGTTGACAGGCGGTTATAATAGCATCTGCCCCTGTACTTAATGCTTCATCAATTTTTGTTTTAGCGATATCTGCTGAAAGCTTTGCATCCGTCATCTCCAGGTTACCGCCACCGCCACAGCAAAGGCAATTTTCTCTGTTATGAGGAAGCTCTACAAGTTCTATGCCCGGAATAGACCGGATTACATCTCTTGGCTCGTCAAAAACCCTGGCCCCTCTGCCAAGATCACACGGATCATGATATGTAACCTTTAGAGACATTTTTTTTAAAGGAATTCGGCTCTCTTTAATCAGGTTTGCCAAAAATTGAGAGGCATGAGTAAGCTTAAAACCAGTGGGATAATACTCCCTCCACATCTGGTAACAAGAGGGGCAGGCAAACACTATCTCTTTGGCCCCTTTCTTTCGGACCGCCTCAATATTATGATTCTTAAACTGTTCGAACACATCCATTAGGCCTGCCCCGAGAAGGGGAAAACCGCAGCACCATTCTTCTTCACCAAGCAAGGTAAAATCTACACCGCCCAAATCTAAAACCTCGGCAAGTGCTATAGGGATCTTTTGTGCTAATGGATAGTAAGATGCGGTACACCCGACAAAATAAACTACCTCGGCCTTATCCTTTATATAGCCATTATCCGGAGGGTTACGCATATCTTCAACCCAATCGGTGCGCTCATCGTTCTCTTCTCCAAAGACATTATGGGCTTGCTCCATGTTTTCCCTAATCATGTCTATCTTTTTAGGATAGATGCTGGAGTGAACCATGTCCTGGCGCAGAGAGATCCATAAGTCTCTGAGATTAATGCCTACGGGACATACCTCCTGACAATTGCCGCATAGGGTGCATTTAAAGGAGGTGTCACTAAAATGTTTTAGGTAATCTTCAGACGTCCTCCTGGATTTTATAAATTTATGAAACAGGCTGCTCCTGCCTTTTAAGATTTGTTTGAGAGCATCCATGCGCCAAATAGCGGAAAGCTCTCCGTCTTGTGCGGCAGATGTTGCGGGACAGGCATCTGCGCAAAGCCGGCAATTGGTGCAGGAATCTATCTCGAGGAGCTGTCTGAAGCTATAGTCAGTGTTTGCCATTTTATTCTGTTACATACTTTTCAATCTCTTCAGCGAGCCATGTATCAATCTCCTCGAAGGTACGCATGAGATTGTTAAGCTCCCCTTTATCTGAAGGTTTTATCTTAAAAATCCACCCCTTTCCATAGCAGTCATCGTTGATCAAGCCCGGATTAGTTTCCAGCTCTTCATTTACCGTGATCAGTTCACCGCTTACCGGGGCGTAGACCTTGCCAAGCCATTTACCAGATTCTATTTTGGCAAATTTTTTACCTGCCTTTAGTTCCTTTCCCTCATCAGGAAGCTGGACATATACAATCTCTCCCGCCAAGAGCTGCGCAAAATCATCCATACCCATCACCAAGGTATCTCCCTCGTCTCTAACCCAAAAATGATTTTCTTCATAATATAGATCCTCTGGCATGTTGTAACCACGAATGTCCATTTTTCTCTCCTTTATTTGTTTACATTAAGCGATCAGCTTTCTTTTGCCTTCTAATCCTCTTCTTCCATTAATTTACTAATGAACTGCGTTATATTATAAATCTTAAATTTTTGCTTTCTCAGCTTTGCATTGGAAAAGTTATGAAGGCAGGAATTGCACTCTGTTAATAAAATATCAGCATTAACCTCCTCTACCTCCTGAAGGCGCCTTCTGGCCATGCCAATGGAATTTTTTGGATAGGCTCCCCTTACGCCTCCTCCTGCGCCGCAACAGAGTGCATTTTCCCGGTTATGAGTCATTTCAACAAAGTTGGGGGCTATCTTCCGTATTATTTCGCGTGGTTCATCATAAATCCCACAATGCCTTCCCAGGTCACATGGATCATGGTAGGTAACCCTTTTTTCTGTTTGTACGCCAAAATCGAAATCCTCAAGGAACTGAATTATATGCACTACCCTAATTCCTTTTTCCTTAAGCTCTGCATACTGTGGTTTATTATTAAATGTCCTTGAACAATACGGACAGCCCGTTATTACTGTTTTTGCGCCTGTTGACAATATCAAATCAATGTTTGTTCGTACATGCTTATCAACCATAGGATATCCTAAATCCTCAAGTACGCCTGTGCAACAAACCTCATCAATGAGGGTGTAGTCAACTTTTAGACGGTCAAGAAGGGCCAGTACTGACATGGTTGCTTCGTCTTCTCTGTAGGAACCTACGCAGCCGATAAAATATACATTTTCTGCTTTTTGGTTTCTTTTTCTTTCAAAGTCCTCAGGCTCATCCTCTGCGTAAATATTCCCGGATTCTTGCAAAACCTCATTCATTCCTTTAAACGCAGGGTGGCAGGATCCTATGTGAACCATATCTTTCCGTGCCTCTTTAATAATATCCGGCACATTCACCCCTGAAGGACAGTTTTCCTCGCAACTTGCACAGGTTGTGCACTGATAGAGGGTTTCGATTAATTCCTCACTGTCAAGATCTATCTGTCCATCCATTATCTCTTTTAAGAGCAGCATCTTACCCCGTGCATTTAGCGAGGGCCTCAGTGTAAGACCATAAACAGGGCACACTGCCTGACAAAAACCACAACGAGAACATTGCAAGACCTGTTTGCGGTACTTTGTCTCAAAGTCATATTTTGCTTCCATCTAATCTCCCTATTACATTATAGTTTGTAGATTGCACGTAATAGCTAGCAAAACCCTTTTATTCATTGCTTTTATAGCCTTGCAGTTTTTGTATAGAAAGGCTACCTTTCGCTCTTAGGTCTCTGAAAAAAAGCAGATGTTTGTTTAAAAAAACAAGCACTCAATCTTTTAGTGCCATTTTCCCAGGGTTCAAGATGTTATTGGGGTCGAATATTTTTTTGATTGAACTCATCATATCTAAGGCTACCTGGTCATGCTCTAATTTCATAAAAGGCGCCTTGGATAAGCCAATTCCATGTTCTCCCGTAAGAGTACCTCCAAGATCAATGGATAGTTTAAAGAGCTCTGCAGTAGCTGCCTCCTTATTCTTTACCTGCTCAGGGTCATAACCATCATACAGAATCTGGGGGTGTAAATTTCCATCCCCGGCGTGACCATAGGTGGCTATCCGAATGTTATTTCTTTGAGCGATCGCCTCAACGCCTTCGAGCATGTCCGGTATCTTTGACATCGGGACTGTTATATCTTCAAGCACAAAATGGGTCATGATTCTTGCAAGCACAGCATATGCTGTTTTTCTAGCCTTCCAGAGGCCTACCTCCTCTTCCTTGGAACGTGCCTGTTTAATCTCCCTGCAGTTATTCTTTTTAAATACATCAAGGACTATGGACATCTGAAAATCTGTCTCTTCCTTGGTGTAGCCATCTGTCTCTACGAGCAGCATCACTTCAACCTCAGGCAGATTCAGATCTGTATTCTGGTTAATCGCGAGAATGGTGTGCTTCCCCAATATCTCCAGGGCACTCGGAATTATACCGCTATGCATAATTTCGCTCACGGCCTTGCCCGCATCTCTTAGGTCGTCAAATGTAGCGAGCGAGGTACTGGTTTTTGGAGGTCTGGGGTTTATTTTTAGGTTGATTTCCGTAATCACACCCAGAGTCCCTTCAGAGCCAACAAATAACCTGGTTAGCTCATAGCCTGAAACACTTTTCATGGTCTTGGATCCCGTCCTCATTATTCGGCCATCCGGCAGCACCACCTGAAGACCTAATACATAGTCTCTGGTAGTTCCATACTTAGCACCCCTCAATCCACCGGCGTTGGTAATAACATTGCCTCCCAAGGTGCAGACAGTCTCACTTGCAGGGTCAGGCGGAAAGAAAAACCCATATGGTTTAAGGGCCTTTTCCAGCTCTGAATAAATTACACCCGCCTGAACAACTGCCATACGGTCTTCAATGCTTATGCTTATAATCTTATTCATATGGCTCAGGTCAAGAATAATGCCACCCCTTATAGGAACGGCCATTCCGGATAAGCCTGTTCCCGCACCCCTTGGAATTACGGGAATAAGCTCTTTGTTGGCAAATTTTAAAATTTCGGATACCTGTTCCGCAGACTCAACCCACACAGCGCACGAAGGTCTATGACGATGCTCAGACGCATCATAAGAGTAGGAGACCATATCAATGAGGTTATCGGTATAGCCCTCTTCTCCTACAATATCAATCAATGCCTTCTTTACACGTTCATCCATATTTTACTCCTTGGTATTGTTCTTTTGTCAGTTATTATTTAAAAGCATTTGTAATATAATGAATACCGAGCCAAAAACAGTAAAGATCAACTCTATCTTTCCTTTACGTGTGCCCCTGAATGGCATTCATGGAGAGGACAATGGGTGACAATATAACATGCATCAATCTGCTAAAGGGCA
>CAYMVB010000306.1:0-1730 GCA_964393665.1 uncultured Desulfobacteraceae bacterium
AATTTTTTGCTTGATTCATATTTAATCTATATCCAAGACTGAAAAAAGATCTGATATTGGCTCATGGGCAGTATCAACCTTTTCAATCATTAAAATTAAGTCTTTTTCCATTAAAGGCATCAAATCCAATGAGATTTGCATTGGCGGAGAAGGCAAGCCTATAAAGGATCCCAGTACTATGATAGAAAAGACATGGCCCATCTCCTCGGTTTCATACTCAGTAATCTCAACCGCCTTTCCACGTGCTACACCATCTGCAACCCTCCATATTTCAGCAAGGTTTTTTTGTACCCTTCTAAAAAATGTTTTTATCTTTGGCATGCCGATAAGCTAATAATAAAAAGGAATTTGTCAATAACACAGCATAGGCTATTTTACCCTGAAAATTTTTTTATCAAACGTAATCCGCCTCTTTGATGGATAGTAATAGTAGCCAGCATATATTGCCATTAAAAAGCTCCCCGCAAGGTGAAATTTTGGAAAATCAAACAAAAAGGCAATTAACGCCAAATAAGGTGTAATGAGGGAAATATATAAGATCCGCCGTTCAAATATTACAAAATCTTCCAATGATACAGCCTTCTCATTGCGCATTTTATTTGCAAAGATTGTGCGGGAAAAAATAGGCATGGCTATTGCTGAAATTACAGATAATACAAAAACAGCAGGTGCAAAGATATCGATATATCTGAGGGTGCCAAAATTGATTATATCAAAAACCTTGAGCGATCCAGTAATTATAAAACCTATGATTGACGGAAGCAAAATTTTACAATAGGTGCTTGTTAATTCCTTGTTCATTTATAAATAAAGGCCTTTAAACTGGAAACTCGGTGTTATTACAAGTTATTTAAATTGTATTCCTGTTAAATTTTCTTCGGCCGCAGCGAAACAGGCTTATATCTTCCTTTCCATTGCATTTTAACCTGAGAGGCATCAATAAATTATATTCTGCAAAAGATACAAACCAGGGACTGAAAACCGAGGAATCCCTTTTTAAAGCGTATTAATATGTAACCGCCTCGGCTACTTAACCGTAAAAGGCTGTCCCAAATTAAAAAAGGCATGTTATAATGCCTTTATGTAACAAAAAACCTAAGAAGTTATAAACATTTTGGATTAAATGTCAACTTTGGTTTGCCTTCTTCAATCTTCACAAAGGTTTAGATCGCACATAGGTTTTGTTTTCTGGAGTATCGCAGAAATGCAATACTCCAGAAACCTTTTAGCTTCCTGCAACCTCAGGCTCACCGGTATAAGAACCGTAAGTACTAAAAAATCTAACAAAGCCTTCAATAACAATCCATACTGCGAGGACTAAGATAAAAAGGTTTATAACAGTCAAGAGCATATTGTGGGCCCCCAAAAATGTTGTCTGGTTCACAATAACCGCCCAGATGGTCATAATTGCCATAAAAAGGGCTGGAAAACCTGCAAACATCCACTTTAAGCCACCCTTGGTCTGGAGGTAGAGCGTTATGATAATTAATGCCAGGGCAGCTAACACTTGGTTTACAGCACCAAACATTGGCCAAAGGATCATGGCGCCAGCCCCGCTTGCGCCGGCTATGAAGGCCAACACCAAAGCGCTTCCTACGGCTATGAACGTGGCAACGTAACGACTGGCCAAAAAGTCGAGCTTGATATCAGTAAAGAGTTCCGCTAAAACATAACGCTGGATTCTTGTGGCAGTGTCAATGGTAGTACCTGCGAATGATACTACAAAAACA
>CAYMVB010000307.1:0-1971 GCA_964393665.1 uncultured Desulfobacteraceae bacterium
ACAATGTTGATCATTGCGCACGCCTTTGACACGCTTCAACAGTGGCCGGGCTGGCTGCTACCTTTGGAAGCGGAGCAATGACAAATTCTATTGGGGAAATGGAGGATGCAGAGGTCTTTTTTGTTATTGGCTCTAATACCACGGAACAGCATCCATTGATTGCCTCAAGAATGATACAGGCGGTGAGGGAAAAGAATGCAAAATTAATTGTGGCGGACCCTCGGGATACAAAAATAGCCAAGTTAGCGACAATTCACATGAGTCATAATATTGGAAGTGATGTGGCCCTATTGAACGGACTTATGCACATTATTATCAAAGAAGGGTGGGAAGCAAGTGAGTATATCAAAACGAGGACAGAAAATTTTGAGAAACTGAAAGAGGCCTTAGAAAGGTATACACCGGAAAGGGTTTCTGAGATTACAGGTATTGACAAAGCCGTGCTGAGAAATGCAGCTGAAATTTATTCAAAGAGTAAAAAATCTATGATTCTTTATGCAATGGGAATAACCCAGCATGTTGCCGGTACAGATAATGTTAAGTCCTGTGCCAACCTTGCCATGCTAACAGGTCATGTTGGATCTCCATCAACGGGTGTAAATCCGCTAAGGGGCCAATCTAATGTTCAAGGTGCCTGCGATATGGGTGCATTGCCGAATGTATATTCTGGTTATCAGCCTGTTACAGACCAAAGAATTAAGGGATTGTTTGAGGAGGCCTGGGGTGTAAATGATCTTAGCGATAAGGCCGGGCTTACCCTTACGGATATGATGGATGCAGGCCAAAGGGGAGATATCAAGGCTATGTATATTATGGGTGAAAACCCTGCGATGAGTGACCCTGATTCGAAACATGCAAGGAAGGTATTGAGAAATCTTGATTTCCTTGTAGTTCAGGATATTTTCCTAACAGAGACAGCTAAACTGGCCAATGTAGTACTGCCGGCATCTAGTTTTGCCGAAAAGATGGGAACATACACCAACACAGAAAGAAGGGTGCAGCTTTCCAGGCAAGCTATTCCAGTTTTAGATGGAACTATGCCGGACTGGCAAATAATATGCAAGATATCATCTAAGGCAGGGTACACGATGAATTATGATAGCCCTGTTGATATCTTAGATGAAATAAACAGGGTCACGCCTTCCTATAGGGGGATTACCTTTGATAGGCTCAATAATTCGTGGGGTTTGCAATGGCCTTGCCCTGATGAAAAGCACGATGGGACTCCGTTCTTGCATAAAGATAAATTTGCTCGAGGATTGGGCTTCTTTGATCCGCGTGAGTATGCACCACCGCCGGAAGTGCCGGATGAAGAATTTCCCTTTCAGCTCATTACCGGGAGGGTTGGCTTTCAATTCCATACGGGTACTATGACAAGGAAGGTTTCTATCCTTGAAAGAGAGGAACCGAAGGCGTTTCTGGAAATGAACCCGAAAGATGCTCGAAGATTAAAGCTGATCAATGGCAGTAAAGTAGCTATAGAGTCGAGGAGGGGAGAGCTTTATCTGCCTGTAAAGATTACGAATGATATACCGGAACATGTTGTTTTTAGTACGTTTCATTACAGCGATAATAACATTAATGATTTGACTATTAACGCAGTTGATCCAGTTGCTAAGATACCTGAGTTTAGTTGCGCTGTAAGCATTAGGAGGGTTTAATGAAAAGGATAAAGAAGGATAATGTATATCCATTTTTAAAGGAGATGGAAGAAACAAGGGATGTCTATTGCCCTCAGTGGTTACATGACAAGGATCTTCTTTTTTTGCCACTTGGGGATGGAAAATTTGATGGGTATATAGGAAAGACGACCGTGTCCGCGAAGTCTCTCTTGTTCCCACAGACAGAGGAAATAATTTCTTTTGGTAAGGAGATTGTTAAAAAGAATACAGATAGTAGAAATACCCTAGCCTTTGGGATAAGACCGTGCGAGATGAAGGCTATAGAATTTACAGACAGATTTATGACAAG
>CAYMVB010000308.1:0-10290 GCA_964393665.1 uncultured Desulfobacteraceae bacterium
CTCATAACCCCAATAGCTATGGAAAAGGAGCTGCGCTTTGCTATCAGGGAAGGCGGCAGGACAGTTGGCGCAGGTGTAATAAGCGATATAATAGAGTAAGAGATATTGATATGAGAGATATTATTACCTTGGGCTGTACGGTTTGCAAGAGAAGGAACTATACAACCACTAAAAACAAAAAGAGAACCACGGATAAATTACAGCTTAAGAAGTATTGTCCATTTTGTCATACACATACCTTACATAAAGAAGTGAAGTAGGGACCTATTTATACAGGCCAGTAGCTCTAACGGTTAGAGCACCGGACTCCAAATCCGGGTGTTGGGGGTTCGAATCCCTCCTGGCCTGCCATTTTTTAGTAAGTCAAAAGGCAAAATTTTAACATACTCTAGATAGGCAAGCGTTGCTAATCTGACCTTTAAGAATTGACATATATTATGAAAAAGACAAAAATTACCGGAAAAAACAGTAAGAAAAAGATTTCGAAACCCAGTCCAAGTAAACAACAAAAACAGGTTAAGGCAAAGAATAATTCGGCGGCAGAAACCCTAAGCAGGAAGTCAGGACTGACGAAAAAAGATTCGCCTAAAAAAACCGATAATGGGGTATCTTTGCCAAAGAAGTATTTTTCTATAGTGCGCCAGTTTTTGGCTGATTCGAAAATGGAATTAAAAAAGGTAACGTGGCCAACTAAAAAGGAGCTTTTCTCCGTAACAGCAGTAGTTATAGTTTTAGTATTTTTTATTGCGTTCTTTTTAGGTTTAGTTGATTTTGGCCTGGTAAAGATTATAAAGAATATAGTTGGCTAAATATTATGTGTTAATAAGGTGGTTGTGTGGAATTAAAATGGTATATAGTTCATACCTATTCTGGTTTTGAGAATAGAGTAAAGTTAGCCTTAGAAGAGAAGATTAAATCTTTGGGTAAAGGGGAATATTTCGGTCAAATAGTAGTACCTACCGAAAAGGTTGTAGAATTGGTAAAGGGAAAGAAAAAGACTTCTTCCCGAAAATTTTACCCAGGCTACAT
This sequence comes from uncultured Desulfobacteraceae bacterium, assembly GCA_964393665.1. Classification (GTDB taxonomy): domain Bacteria; phylum Desulfobacterota; class DSM-4660; order Desulfatiglandales; family B25-G16; genus M55B121. The sequence continues at coordinate 1,030 of CAYMVB010000308.1, forward strand.
AATGATACAAATGGCTTTGACTGATGAGACATGGCATATTGTCCAAGATACCGATAAGACAACAGGTTTTTTAGGTGGAAAGACTAAGCCTGTCCCAATATCTGAGAAAGAGGCTAAAGAAGTTTTGAGCAGGATGAAGGATGGAGATGAGAGACCTAAGCCAAAATTTTATTTCGAGGAGGGAGACGAGGTTAGGGTTATTGATGGTCCATTTACCGGTTTTAATGGAATGGTAGAAGAGGTAAAATCAGATAAGAATAAACTTAGGGTATTAATAAGTATTTTTGGGCGCTTAACACCAGTTGAGCTCGATTTCGTCCAGGTTACAAAAATATAGCTACATTACATAGCTACATTACATTTGTTATTTATATGCGTAAAGGTGTTTTTTATTAGCTTGATTATCTTCAAAGAGAACTGTTTATTAAAAGGATAATGGCATGGCAAAAAAGGTTATTGCAACGATTAAATTGCAGGTAAGGGGTGGGCAGGCGAATCCTTCTCCACCGGTTGGGCCGGCATTGGGGCAGCATGGTGTGAATATTATGGAGTTCTGCAAGGCCTTTAATTCTAGAACCCAGGATAAAGAAGGTATGGTTATTCCAGTTATCGTAACTGTTTATACGGATAAAACATTTACTTTTATAACCAAAACCCCGCCGGCATCCGTATTGCTCAAGCAGGCAGCAAATATAGCTAAGGGTTCTCCTGATCCAAAAAGAGAAAAAATTGCATCCGTCACTCGAATACAGCTGGAGGAAATTGCCAAGCAGAAATATGAAGATCTGAGTGCGGTTAATCTCCCTGGCGCCTTAAAAATTATTGAAGGAACTGCCAGAAGTATGGGAATAGTAGTGAAGGACTGATTGAATAATTAAATTTCAGGGAAGTGATATTATGTCTAAGAGAGGGCGGAAATATTCAGAGAAGTTTGAAGAAATTGATACCTCCAAAAAGTATAGCTTTGAGGAGGCCATAAGGCTGGCATTAAGCAGTTCATATGTAAATTTTGATGCATCTGTGGATTTAGCAATTAAGTTAGGTGTTGATCCAAGACATGCTGATCAAATGGTAAGGGGGGCAGCATCCCTTCCCCATGGAATAGGGAAGGACATAAGGGTAGCAGTCTTTGCTAAAGGGGAAAAGGAAAAGGAGGCAAGTGAGGCAGGAGCAGATTTTGTTGGCGCTGAGGATCTTGCAGAAAAGATCCAAGGTGGCTGGCTTGAGTTTGATAAAACGGTTGCTACACCTGATATGATGGGCGTGGCGGGTAAATTAGGGCGTATCTTAGGACCCCGAGGAATGATGCCTAATGCAAAGCTCGGCACTGTAACTTTTGATGTGGGCAAGGCCGTAGCGGAATTAAAGGCCGGAAAAATAGATTTTAAGGTTGAAAAGGCAGGTATAATACACACATCAATTGGCAGGGTGTCTTTTGGGGAAGAGAAATTACTTCAAAATATTAAGTATTTTTTAGACATAATTTTAAAATTAAAGCCAGCTTCAAGTAAGGGGACATATATAAAGGGCATATCTATATCTACCACTATGGGCCCAGGCATTAAAGTGGATACTGCATATGTTAGGGATTTAGTAAAATAGACTGTACTTATTGGGAACTTTACTAGCAATAAAAATTGGGAAATTGGCTTCATGACGCAGCATGAAGGCGATTTTAAAGGCTCTCTTGTTATTCATGTTAATCAAACTTTCCTGTTCAAATGGTTTAGCGTTATGCATGGATAATAAACCCCACAGGGAATTTTCGAGAGGGCATAAAACAATATATATATTGTGTTGAAAAAGCTGTAAAATATAAAAGGTAATTTTTTTCTGTGATTTTAAGAACTCGCTTGGGTTATCACGTTTCATTAATTCATATTTACCTTTATCTATATTCTATAGCGGGGCTATTACATTAATTTAGCACTAAAATAAGAGGGGAGGTGGTTTCTTGTCCTTAAATAGAGGAAAAAAGGAAGAGATCCTAGAAGAGCTCAGAAAAGCACTCGATGGCTCTGAGGGGTCCTTTCTTGTAAATTACCAAGGGTTAAATGTTGAAACTTTATCCAAGCTGAGACGCCAGTTAAAAGAGGCTGACATTGATTTTAGGGTCGCAAAAAATAGATTACTGGTTATAGCATCTGAGAATACAGGGACCGCTGCCCTAAAGGATTACATGAATGGACCTTGCGCATTGGCTGTGACTTATAGTGACGTAGTTATGCCCGCTAAAATCTTGACAAAATTTAGCGAGGAAAACGAAGAGTTAAAGATAAAAGTTGGTCAGATAAATGGCAAGATTATCGACATATCTGGCATAAAAAGGCTTGCGGGACTTCCTTCAAGGGAGGTTTTGCTATCCAAACTTCTCTATTCTCTTTCAGGTGTAACAACCAACTTTGTTAGGGTGCTATCCGAGGTTCCCAGGAGTTTATTAAACGTTTTAGAGGCAATCAGGGAACAAAAAGAAAAGGTTACAAATCAATAAATTATATCTTTTCTGATGAAAAAATATACATGAGTAAAAGATAAATTCTAATAAGGAGGATTTTTATAAATATGGCAACTACAATAAGCAAAGAAGATGTAATTGAATTTATTTCAGGTATGACAGTACTGGAACTTTCTGAGTTAGTAAAAGAGCTTGAAGAAAAATTTGGCGTTTCCGCTGCTGCACCGGTAGCTGTGGCATCGTCTGCAGCACCTGGACAAGGAGCGCAACCAGAAGAGGCCGAGAAGACCGAGTTTGACGTCGTGTTAACTGGTGTTGGAGATAAAAAAATTCAGGTAATTAAGGTTGTGCGAGCGGTAACAAGTCTTGGGTTAAAAGAGGCCAAGGAATTAGTTGATAACGTACCTAGTGATATAAAGAAGGGTATTGCAAAAGAGGATGCGGAAAACGTCAAGGCCCAGCTTATAGAGGTAGGTGCAACTGTTGAGGTAAAATAGGGCTTATCTTTTAGAAGGCAGAATTATGCTAACGTGGCTTTTTATAAGACATACTATAATTTTTTAGGCCTTAAGACGTAATTATTTAACATTAATTGAATGTTTTGTGTGTGAAACGTTTGTTAAGCTTGTGCAGCTTAGTAAAGAGTTAAAAATCGACTTAGCATATGAAGGAAAATCCCAATTCTCTACACTTTATAGGCCTTTTGTGAAAATATATAAAAATGAAGATCGAGCGGTACACATTAATGGGATAAAGATTGGGCAGCAAAGGTCAATCGGCAATTATTATGTAATTTAGAAGTTAGCTCATGAAACATTAAGGGAAAAAACAGATGCTTTAATAGCGACCAAAGTAACCCTAAAGAGCCGACAGAGCAATCCCTGATGTTTAAAAAATACGGATGCCTTATTGGTACTTGTAATCCGGCATTCCCAATATTCAATGAAAGGTTCTATAACTATAACCCTGCAGCATATATTCTTTACTGTTTTTTCGAATGGGTGTGAGCAGAAAATAGTATAAACTGCTCTATCAGCAAGACTAGTTTAGCAGGGTGTAAGGGGAGCATGAAACGTGAATAAAAAAATAGATAATACTATTTATTTTCCAAGAAAAAAATTTGGCAAAATAAAAACCATTCTTGACATACCTGACCTGATTGATGTGCAAAGAAAATCGTATGAGCGGTTTTTACAAATGGATGTGCCGGCTCAGGAGCGAAAAGAAATTGGGCTTCAGGGGGCATTCAAGACCATTTTTCCAATACATGATTTAAATAAAACCTCATCCCTGGATTTTGTAAGATACCTTTTTGAAAACATTAAACATGACGAAGAAGAATGCCTCAGAAAAGGACTGACTTACGAAGCGCCCGTAAAGATAGTAGTTCAATTTCTTGTTTTTGATGTGGATGATGTTAGTGGTACTCGAAATATAAGAGACATTAAAGAGCAGGAAATATATTTCGGTACTATGCCAATGATGACAGAGAGGGGAACATTCATCATCAATGGTGTAGAAAGGGTTGTGGTTAGTCAGCTCCATAGATCCCCCGGTGTTTTTTTTGATAATGATAAGGACAAGACAAATCCAAGCGGTAAACCACTTTATTCTGCCAGAATTATACCCTTAAGGGGTTCCTGGATTGACCTCGAATTCGACTCCAAGGATATAATTTCTGTTAGAATAGATAGAAGAAGAAAGTTTCCGGCAACTACGCTTCTTAAGGCTGTTGGTTATTCAGAAGAAGAAATTTTGCGGCATTTTTACGGAACGGAAAAAATATTGATTGGGCGGGATTCCTTTAGATGCGTTCTGGACGAGAATAATCAGTATGGCCAAAAACTAACCGAGGACATAATTAATCCGAAAAATGGGGAAATTTTAGTTAGAAAGGGCGATAAATTAAGGAAAAAGCTTTTCAAAAAGATCGTCAGCGAGGGCATAACAGATATTCCTGTAAGCACGGAATATTTGGATGGAAGGATAGCTGCTCATGATGTTGTAAATCCAGAGACAGGAGAAGTTTTAGTACGGACAAACGAGGCGTTTACACCGGAGAATATAAATCTTTTACAGGAAAAGGGCATTCATGAGGTTGAGTTATTGCTTTTAGATTTACCAGGGGTCAGCGCTTCTATAAGAAACACCATGCTTCTCGACAAGGTTATAACAACAAATGATGCTGTTCTTGATATCTATCGAAAATTAAGGCCAACAAGCCCTGCCACACTGGAAATGGCAGAAGGTTATTTTAATACCCTATTTTTTAATCATTCATCATATGACCTTTCAGATGTAGGCCGCTTCAAAATGAATGACAGACTTAATCAGAATGTTGATTTGGACGTATGCACTCTGAGGAAAGAGGACATAATGGAGACAATCAAGGAGCTGGTTAGGCTTAATGTCGAAGAGGGTCCGGTTGACGATATTGACGATTTAAAGAATAGGAGGGTCAGGTCTGCCGGTGAATTATTGGAAGAGGGTTATAGGATTGGATTAATCAGGATGCAGAGGGCCATTAAAGAAAGAATGAGCATGCAGGATGTTGATACCCTTATGCCACGTGACCTTATTAATCCCAAGCCTGTATCGGCGGTCATTAATGAATTTTTTGGCTCCAGCCAGCTTTCCCAGTTTATGGACCAAACTAATCCTTTATCAGAGATAACACATAAGAGAAGGTTAAGCGCGCTTGGGCCGGGGGGGTTGACAAGAGAAAGGGCTGGCTTTGAGGTTCGAGATGTTCACCCAAGCCATTATGGCCGTATATGTCCTATTGAGACGCCTGAAGGCCCAAATATTGGATTGATTGTTTCATTGAGCGCCTATTCGAGAGTCAATGATTATGGCTTTATAGAGACTCCTTACAGAAGAGTAGAACATAGTTTTGTTACAGATGATGTATCCTACCTGACTGCTATGGATGAAAAGGATTATGCCATTGCTCAGGCGAATGCCCCGATCGGAGATAATGGTCATTTTATCAGGGATATTGTAGCTGCAAGAAAAAGCGGTGAAGCCTGTTTGGTATCATCAAAAGAGCCTAAATACATGGACGTTTCCCCTATACAGTTGGTCAGTATTGCTGCAGCATTAATCCCATTTCTGGAACATGATGACGCAAACAGGGCCCTTATGGGGTCTAATATGCAGAGGCAGGCAGTTCCCCTTTTAGCCCCAAAATCCCCACTTATCGGCACAGGGGCAGAGAGAACCGTGGCGGAGCATTCAGGAGTGGCAGTCAGGGCTAGGGAGGATGGGATAGTTGAGAGGGTTGATGCATGGCGTATAGTTGTCAGAAAGGATAGTGAGGATGAAGGGATAGATATATATAAGTTAATAAAATTTAGACGTTCTAACCAGAGCACCTGTTATAATCAGAAGCCTATTGTCAAGGAAGGTGATGTCGTTAAAAAGGGGCAGATAATTGCTGATGGCCCTGCCATGGAAAATGGAGAACTCGCCTTGGGCAGAAATTTAACCGTAGCATTTCTTTCCTGGGGTGGTTACAATTTTGAAGATGCTATCCTGGTGAGCGAGAGATTGGTAAAAAAAGATGTTTTTACCTCCATTCACATTGAGCAGTTTAGCGTTGTAGCAAGGGATACTAAGCTGGGAAAGGAGGAAATTACAAGGGATATACCAAACATAGGGGAGGAGGCCTTAAAGAAGCTCGATGAAAGTGGCATAATATCCTTAGGAGCTGAAGTGCGGCCCGGTGATGTGTTGGTTGGAAAAATTACCCCCAAGGGTGAATCGCAGCTCTCACCTGAAGAAAAGCTTCTTCGTGCAATATTTGGTGAAAAAGCCGGCGATGTGAAGGACACTTCACTTAGGGTTCCACCTGGCATCGAGGGTACTGTTATAGATGCACAGGTTTTTTCCCGTAAGGGGATTGATAAGGATGAAAGAACTCAGGCTATTGAGGATGCCGAAATAAGGCAACTGACCAAAGATAAAGAGGATGAAATTTATATATATTCGAAAAATGCTAGGGAGAAACTTTCTAATATCCTGGCAGGAAGGCGTCTTAAGTCAGATCTAAAAAATAATGATACTGGTGAAACTCTATTAAATAGGGACCACATTATTGATGATAGTTGCATCGAGAGGATCCCTGTAGGATTATGGCGCGGCGCGAATATTGACGCCGATATGGAAATAATCGAAAAGATGGAGTCAATAGTTGAAAGGTATAACAAACAAATATTGAAATTAGATGAATCATTTCAAGAAAAGATTGGGAGGTTAGACTTGGGGGATGAGTTGTCCCCGGGAGTTATAAAACTTGTAAAGGTTTTTGTGGCCGTCAAGAGAAAGTTATCTGTTGGGGATAAGATGGCTGGCCGGCATGGTAACAAGGGTGTAATTTCTCTTGTACTGCCTGAGGAGGATATGCCCTATTTTAGGGATGGTACTCCTGTTGATATAGTTTTAAACCCGCTTGGTGTGCCTTCAAGGATGAATGTAGGACAAATCCTTGAGACCCATTTAGGTTGGGCTGCACGTGAAATTGGCCATCAGATAGGACAATTGGTTAGGTCCTTTGACGATAATGTCTTGAAAGATAAACTTATGGAGGTCTACCCGCAGGAGTCCACTGAGATAATCGAGAAATTTTCAGGTAAAGAAAACGAGGAATTCCTTGACTCTTTGAGTGAAGGCATACATATGGCCACACCAGTTTTTGATGGGGCAGAGGAAGAGGAAATAAAAGATTATTTGAGAATGGCAAACTTGCCAGTAACCGGGCAGGTTACACTTTATGATGGAAGGACAGGGGAGCCTTTTGATCAGCCTGTTACTGTTGGTATAATGTATGTTATGAAACTCCATCATTTAGTAGATGACAAAATTCATGCACGATCTATTGGTCCTTATTCTTTAGTTACACAGCAGCCTTTAGGAGGTAAGGCCCAGTTTGGAGGCCAAAGGCTTGGTGAAATGGAGGTGTGGGCCATGGAATCATATGGCGCGGCCCACTCATTGCAGGAATTTCTAACCGTTAAATCAGATGATGTTGCTGGAAGAACAAGGATGTATGAAAAGATTGTTAAGGGAAATAATTTATTGGAGGCAGGTATCCCTGAATCATTCAACGTTTTAATAAAGGAACTTCAAAGCCTTGGTTTAGAGATAACTCTAAATGAAGACGGGGAGGTTTAATTTTTTGTATTATTTTACGTTTATCAATTGAATGTTAGCGTTGACAGGGAAAGGAAAGCTGAAGATCCCAAATTGAGGAAAGAATTAAAAACACTGAACCTGAAAAATTCTTGCCGTGCCTGATTTTTTCTTCACAATGTGAATATGTGATTAAAGTATGCCTATTGCAGGCAGATTTAAATATCTATAGTCTAATTTTGGACCACCGGGCAATAACAATTGCTATTAGATTATAAAACAAGAATAAACAAAGGAGAAAGCCTTGGAAGATTTGTATGGTTTTTTTACAAGACCTAAGGATCCATTAAGCTTTAACTCAATACAGATATCTATAGCTTCACCTGAAAAGATAAGAGAATGGTCTTATGGGGAGGTTAAAAAACCTGAGACTATTAATTATAGGACATTCAAACCCGAAAGAGACGGCTTATTCTGCGCGAAGATTTTTGGGCCCATAAAGGATTATGAGTGCTTATGCGGAAAGTATAAAAGGATGAAGCACCGAGGGATTGTTTGCGAAAAGTGCGGCGTAGAGGTAACGCATTCAAAGGTCAGGAGAGAGAGGATGGGCCATATTGAACTCGCAGCACCTGTAGCCCATATATGGTTTTTGAAGTGTATCCCCTCTAAAATAGGGCTTTTATTAGATATGACCTTGAAGGAATTAGAAAGAGTTCTTTATTTTGAGAATTATATTGTTCTCGATCCAAAGGATACGCCGCTTGTTAAAGGTCATCTTCTAACCGAAGAGCAGTATTTAGAGGCCGAAGAAAAGTTCGAAGGAAGGTTTGAGGCTGGGATGGGGGCAGAGTCCATACAGAGAATGCTTGGAGAAATTGATTTAGAGGAGCTTTCTTCAACGTTAAAGGTTGATATAGAAAGCACAAAGTCAGAGCTAAAGCGAAAAAAACTCTCGAAAAGACTTAGGGCTGTTGATGCATTCAGAGGTTCCACTAATAAACCAGAACATATGATATTAAAGGTAATCCCTGTTCTGCCACCAGATCTTAGGCCATTAGTTCCCTTAGATGGGGGAAGGTTTGCCACATCTGATCTTAATGACCTTTACCGGAGGGTTATAAATAGAAACAATAGGTTAAAAAGACTCTTAGAGCTTAATGCACCTGATATTATCATTAGAAATGAAAAGAGGATGCTCCAGGAGGCGGTAGATGTCCTCTTCGACAACGGCAGAAGAGGCAAGACTATTAACGGCACAAACAAGAGACCCTTAAAATCCCTTAGTGATATGCTTAAAGGTAAGCAGGGGAGATTTAGGCAGAATCTGTTAGGAAAGAGGGTTGATTATTCAGGCAGATCAGTAATTGTAGTTGGACCTGATCTAAGATTACATCAATGCGGGCTTCCGAAACAGATGGCATTGGAGCTATTTAAGCCATTTATTTACAATAAATTAGAGGAAAAAGGGCTTGCAAGCACACTAAAAAAGGCAAAACGGCTTGTTGAAGAGGAAACCCGTGATGTTTGGGATTGCCTTGATGAGGTGGTTAACGAACATTGTATCTTACTTAACAGGGCACCCACACTTCATCGTTTGGGCATACAGGCATTTGAGCCTGTACTTATTGAGGGTAAGGCTATCCAGCTTCACCCTTTGGTATGCACAGCGTTTA
>CAYMVB010000309.1:0-5609 GCA_964393665.1 uncultured Desulfobacteraceae bacterium
GATTTTGATGGCTATGCCCTTGGAGGTTTGTCTGTTGGTGAGGATAAAGAAACGCGGGAAAATTTGATTTTTAATGTGAAAAAATATCTACCAGATGAAAAGCCGTTGTATCTTATGGGCGTAGGAACGCCAGAGGATATAATTGAGGCAGTAAAATTAGGGGTAGATATGTTTGATTGTGTGATGCCTACGAGGAATGCTCGAAATGGAATGTTATTTACTGATGAGGGTAAGCTGGTGATAAAGAATTCAAGGTATGCAGATGATGAATTGCCAATCCAGGAAGGTTGTCAGTGCTATACCTGCACTAATTATTCCAGGGCTTATATAAGACATCTGTTTCTTTCAAGAGAAATGTTGGCTTCTAGGTTGACTACTATCCACAATCTTTATTATTATACAAACTTAATGTATAAAATAAGGAATGCTATCAAACAGGACAGGTTAACTGAATTTAGTAATGAATTCTATTCCAAAAGGGTTTCTAATTCTTAACTTAGATTGGTATATTTTTTTAATTTTACAAATAAAAGGGAGGGAAACAGATGTTTAATTTAGTTTATGCCATGGGCACTGGAGGTGCCGGCGGAGGTGCTGGGGGAACGTCCGGTGGACTGGGCGCATTTTTGCCATTGATTATTATATTTGCTATTTTTTATTTTCTTTTGATTCGACCGCAGCAAAAAAAGGCCAAACAGCACAAACAGATTTTGGCTGACTTGAAAAAGGGAGATATGGTTGTGAATTCAGGAGGGCTTCATGGACAAATAACAGGTCTTTCTGATGATGTAATTACAATGGAAATATCCCCAAAGGTTAGGGTTAAGGTTTCGAGAGGCTCTATAGCAGGGGTAGTTAGAAAAGCAGCAGATACTGGTAAGGTTGAGGGGTAGATCGTGTCAAAGAAATTACAGTGGCGGGGATTACTTGTATTAATCACAATTGTTATAGCATTTGTGTACTTGCTTCCTTCTATAAATGATGATCTGCCTTCATGGTGGAGCCGTATATTTCCGAAGGAGAAGATTAAGCTTGGGCTTGATCTTAAGGGAGGCATGCACCTTGTGTTGGAAGTACAAACCGATAAGGCCCTTGAAAATCATCTTGAAAGGATGGTTGATGATATAAAATATAGCCTTAGAGAGGAAAAGATCAGGTATAAGGGGCTTAGAAGGAGCGGGCGTGATAGGATTGAGGTTATATTGATAAGGGATGAGGATAAGAAAGCAGTTGAAGAAATGATAGAGAAGCATTTTTCAACCCTTACAACTGAATCCGGGTTTTTACGGGAAGACAGACTTAAATTAGAGCTTGTTTTATCCGATAAGGCGCAGAAGGATACGCGGAAAATGTCTGTAGATCAGGCAGTAGAAACAATAACCAACAGGATAGACCAATTTGGAGTCGCAGAGCCCGATATTAGGCCACAGGGAAAGGACAGGATATTAATTCAACTTCCGGGGATCAAGGACACAAAGAGGGCCATTGATATAATAGGAAAGACAGCCCTGTTAGAGTTTAAGCTTGTAGACGAGGAAAATAGCCTGGAGGAGGCCTTAAAGGGAAATATTCCAGCAGGTGATGAGATACTGTATCAGTATAAGAACTCAGGCGGCCCAGATAATAAAATGCCATTTCTTCTTAAGAAGAGGGCTGTTTTAACCGGTGAATATCTCACTGATGCCAGGGTACAGATCGACAGCCAGTATAATGAGCCTTATGTCTCAATCTCTTTTGATTCCAGAGGCGCCAGGATTTTTGAACAGGTAACAGGGGCGAATATAAAGAAAAGATTGGCTATCGTGCTGGATAATATTGTTAACAGCGCGCCAGTTATCCAGGATAAGATATCAGGCGGAAGGGCGCAGATAACGGGCAGGTTCACCATGGACGAGGCCAGGGACCTGGCTATTGTTCTGAGGGCAGGTGCATTGCCCGCGCCTGTTAAGATTATAGAGGAGAGAACTGTAGGCCCCTCTTTAGGGAAGGATTCAATTAATAGTGGACTTAAATCAATGTTAATAGGCGGGCTTTTAGTTGTTCTATTTATGGCCGTATATTATAAATTTTCAGGTATTATTGCCGATTTAGCCTTAATTTTGAATATAATTTATATCGCAGCAGGACTGGCGGTTTTTGGTGCCACGCTAACCTTACCTGGCATGGCAGGGGTTATACTGATTATTGGTATGGCAGTAGATGCAAATGTGCTAATATTTGAGAGGATTAGAGAAGAACTGCGTTTAGGGAAAACCCTCAGGGCAGCAATAGAGGGTGGTTACGGTAAGGCCCTCGTGACTATACTTGATGCGAACATAACTACACTTATAGCCGCATTGGTTCTGTTTCAATTCGGGACCGGCCCGGTGAGAGGGTTTGCTGTAGTTCTTAGCATAGGTATTGTAGCAAGCCTTTTTACGGCGTTGGTTATTTCAAGACTGATATTTGACTATCTTGTTATTATTAGGGGTATGAAAAGGGCAAGTATTTGACATTGAATATCCCTGGTATGTAACAGGCAATTTATTTAACTGCCTATTCCAGGGGAATGATTTTAGTAGAAGATGACATATCTGCCCCAGGGATAGGGTATAGATATCTTAATCCTTCTGGTAGATCTGAACATAGAAAGAACCTTGTTTTTGGACACAAAATTCAAAGCCGCAAACTGAACATTTATAATACTATAGAGAGAGGAAGATGAGACTCGTAAAACATGATATTAACATTAATTTTGTGGGCCGGAGAAAAACGGCAATCATTCTGTCAGGGGGATTAATTCTTTTAACTTTTTTAGTTTTGATTTTGAGGGGAGGACCTAATTATGGGGTTGATTTTGCCGGCGGTGTTCTTACGCAGGTTCGTTTTAATGAACCAACAACCTCTGATCAGATTAGAAAGGCATTGAGTAGTATAGGTATGGGCGACAGCTCGATACAGGAGTTTGGAGAGGGTAAAAACCTTGAATATTTAATAAGGATTAGCGGTACCAAGGCTGAAGGCAGTGATGTCTCAAAGGATGTTGAAAATGCCTTGGGTACTATTATTGGTAAGGATAATATTGAAATTAGAAGGGTGGAGGTAGTTGGGCCTAAGATCGGAAAAGACTTACGGGAAAAGGCCCTTCTGGCTATATTTTATGCACTCCTTTTTATGGTCATTTATATCTCAGGCAGATTTGAGTATAAATGGACCGTTAGCATTATCATGGCTATCTCTCTTGCCATTGGTGTATATTTTATATCCTTGATAGGTATGAGTATAATTTGGCTTATTGCTGCCGCTGTTCTTATTGCTATTGGTCTATGCTGGTTTCTGCGCTTGGAATATGCCCTTGGGGCAATTATTGCCCTTTTTCATGATGTGGTTATAACATTAGGCGCCTTTGCAATTACTAACAGGGAAATTACATTATCAATTGTTGCTGCCCTGCTTACTATTGTAGGCTATTCATTGAATGACACTATCGTTGTTTTTGATAGGATAAGGGAAAACCAAAGGCGTTTTAAAAATCATAATTTTGAAGGTTTGATTAATCAGAGCATTAATGAGACCCTGAGCAGGACCCTGCTTACGTCAACAACGACCTTGGTTGTTGTTCTATGCCTTTTTATCCTGGGTGGAGGAGTAATACACGATTTTGCCTTTGCACTTTTGATTGGCGTATTGGTCGGAACGTATTCTTCTGTTTACGTAGCGAGCCCTATCCTTTTAATATGGAAAGGACAGTGGTGGGGGGGTGATTTTCTCAAGATTAAAGAAGAGGTAAGAGAGGAATAATTGTATAAATCGGAAATTCAGCTGCGAAAAAAGAGGCTAAAGTCAAAAATTATTTTTTTATTAGTGGCCCTTTTTTTTGCTGTGTTTCTGTATATCTTTTTTGGCGGATATGGAACGGATACTTTAAAGCAATCCTTGAAAAAGCTGTTTAACCGGGATCTCACCTTTTATCACCTCATTATCGAACAGAATGGCGTTAAGAAAAAGCTTGTTTCAGGCCAAACCATCTTTGCTCACCCATATGATAGCCTCAAGATAATCAAAATAGACACATCAGTCCTTTTTAACAGGGGTATAAGGCTTTTCTCTAAAGGGTTTGATGTTAACTCCCTTCATGAGGAGACAGTTTTAGCAAAACTCCTCCCATCTCAAGATATATTTCATAAGTATACCTATACAGTAAAGATAAAATATAAGAATGAGACAATCGGTGAGATAGTTTTTGATATATCACCATCTGAGGAGGATTGGCTAAAAAAGCTGCATATAATTACAGATCCAAAGGAGAAATTAGAATTCCTTAATTTGGCGGTCAAAGAGGCAGGTGACAATATAGAACTAAAGGCTAAGCTGGCGGATGAATATTTAGTATTGAAAAGGTATAAAGAGGGCGCTGATATAATTGAGGATATACTTATTGAGAAAAAAGATCTGGATCTTATGGAGAGGCTTGCAGGTATCTATAAAAATATGCACCAACATACTATGCTTATTGCCACATTAAGGAAAATACTTGCAAAGGCACCAGGCAATTTTAAGGTAAGGGCCCAGCTTGCGGAGGTTTTAGAAGAACAGGGAAGGATACAAGAGGCGGTAAGAGAGTATGCCCTTGTTTGTGAAAAATTGGAGGCGGACGATAAAATAGCATGCATAAAAAACGTGGGCTATCTATTATTTAGGAACGACAAGAAAAAAGATGCCCTTGATTGGTATATTAAAGCTGCTGACTTAGATAAAAATGACCCAAACCTCTACTATAACATAGGGACAATATATGATGATCTGAAGAACGAGGAATTGGCGGAAAAATATTTTCGTATTGCCGTTAATCTAAAAAAGGATGATATATCTGGTAGACTTAGGCTTGGCCACTCATTGCTAAAGAAAGGTAAACGTAAGGACGCGGAAGAATATGTAAAGGAAATTCTTCAAAAAGATCCAAAGAATATAGAAGCACTTTTGCTTCTTGCAAACATTGAAGAGAAGAATAATGACGCAGAAGCTTTACGAAAGACCTATGGAGAAATTTTGTCGATTGACCCTAAAAACACAGCGGTCCTTTTTAACCTTGCTGTATTGGAGGCCGAACAGGGTAACAGTAAAAAGGCGGCCTCTCATTTTAAAGAACTCATTGAAATCAATCCAAAAGATATACAGGCAAGGGAAGCCCTGTTTGTTCTTTATGAGCGTGAGAAAAACGATGAACTTGCCTTTAAACAGGCTGTTACATTAATCGAGCTTGTACCCAAAAAAAGTCACTACTATACGTATATATTTAACTATCTTATAGCTGATTCTAAATTTGACGAGCTGGCTAAATATATGAAAATGGGTATTAAGGCCAATCCGGAAAATTTTGAACTACGTCAGTATCTCATCTTGTCTTATCTCAATCAGGAGAAGACGGAACTGGCTGCTAAGGAGTTAAGGGCAGCATTGAACTTGCGTCCCAATGACATAACGCTTCTCTACCAGCTCGGTAAAATAGAGGAAGAAGCCGGCAACTTGGATGAGGCATTGTCATTATATAAAAAAATCCTTTCCATCTCGCCGGGGGATGAAAAGACAGAGGAGATCTATTTGGATTTGAAGTTCAGGCTATTGAGAGA
>CAYMVB010000310.1:0-3203 GCA_964393665.1 uncultured Desulfobacteraceae bacterium
TTGTATGGTGAGATAGTTACCAGGGCTGAGACCTCTGTCTGGCCATAAACTACGAAAAAGTCACCACCTGTTTCCCTTTGATATCTTTCTATAGTCTCAGGACTGTCGAGACCAGCTACCATCTTCAGGGTTTTAATATCCTTCCCCATCTTTTTTTGACTATCAAGTATTGATGCTAAAATAGGGGCAAAGTCAAATAACATGGTAACCTGTTTTTCCTGAATGACATCCACTGCCTGGTCCGCATCGAACTTACTTACATTGATGTTAACAGCCCCTGCATGAAATGCCGTAGCCGCTATAAACAATCCTCCGACATGAAAAAGGGGAAGTATATTTAAATGAACATCTTCTTTATGCACATCAAATAAATAGCTAAATTGTGTTGTGGCCGATAGAACGTTTCTATGGGTTACAATTGCACCTCTGGGCTTTCCTCCTACTGCTGCGGTATGTATAATAACTAGGCCGTCATCTGAATCTACCTCTTCCAAAACAAAATCCGCGTCATTATCAATCAGTCTGTTAAAATCCTCAAAAGAACCATTTCCACTCAGGTTGAAATATTTTTCTACAGATGTGAGTCTACCCTCTAGCCCACCAATCAGTTCTTGAAACTCAGAATCAGCAAAAACCAATCGTGGTGTGCAATCCGCCAGGTTGTTTTCCACTTCATCGGCGGATAAACGCCAGTTTATCGCGATGACAATTAATCCCAATGCAGAAGCAGCGCCATAGAGGAGAAAGTATTCAAGGCTGTTTTTCCCTAATATCCCAATCCTATCGCCCTTCTTTGCTCCAAGATCCTGCAGCCCTTTTGCAAGATGATCAACCAAATTTTTAAACTCACCGAATGTTATATCGCGTCCATCAGACAATTCTAACCACGCCTGTCTCTTAGTAAAACATCTGCCATTCCGCCTTATAACATCATAAAAAGTAAAATCGTACAGACCCATATTCTATCTCCTTGTTAGCCCAGCCACCTTTTTCTACGTTTATAATGTTTCACGTCTTTATAGCTGCGTTTCTGTCCAATACCTGATAGTCCCAAATAAAATTGCTTAACATCTTCATTCTCTCTAAGGGAATCTGCCGATCCATCCAGAACAATCCTTCCGTTCTCCATAACATATCCATAGGTAGCTAAATCAAGTCCCATTATAGCATTTTGCTCTACAAGCAGTATTGCTACCTTTTCTGTCTGATTTATCTTTTTAATAATACCAGCGATTTCCTGAACAAGCAGTGGAGCCAAGCCTAAAGAAGGCTCATCGAGAAGAACTACCTCGGGATGACCCATCAAGGACCTACCCATGACCATCATCTGCTGCTCACCTCCAGAACAATAACCTGCTGTCCTATCTTTCAGTGATTTAAGCCTTGGAAAATATGAATAGACCATCTCTAAATCCTTGCCCATCTGACTCCTCGGACCTTTATAAATAAGCCCTCCGGCCCGAAGATTTTCTTCAACCGTAAGATGCTCAGCCATATGTCTTCCCTCAACCACCTGCAATATTCCAAGGGCAGCAATATCTTCTGGCCATCTGTTTTGAATATTCTTGCCATCATAGCTAATAACCCCATCTGTAACTGCACCTTCCTCAGTTCGAAGAAGTCCTGATATTGCCTTCAGGGTAGTACTTTTACCAGCGCCATTTGCGCCTAACAGGCATGCAAGGCTTCCCTTATCCAGCTTAAGATTAACACCCTTCAGAACGAGAATAGTATTAAGGTATTTAACTTCAACATTTTCAAGCTCCAGCATATATAACCCCTCCAAAGAAATTTGCAGCCGGTTTTAACTGCCCAATTATTTGATAACTTCAAAAATACTTTCCCAGACCAAGGCTTCTCTCATTCCTTGGTCTAGGGTAGAAATGTTAAGAGGACCAATATATTCAATACGTATTACTTACCTTTTACAATATAGTTTATATTAATCTTCTCATCTTTAAAAAAGCCTTTTTCCAGCATCTCATCAGGAACAAGTCTCGGAACTTCATACCAAGGGGAAAGTACCTTAACCTTTCCATCCACTATTCCAACGACACGATCATGATTTGCCAGTCTTCTATCATCCTTTCCTGCAGGTGCGCTGTTGTATTGTGTGGTCGTATCCATTGCTGTATACCCAGCAAGTGTCTGAAGTCCAAATTCCTTTACCTCTTCTCCGGTTATCTTTTTGCATGCAGTTTCCAGATTTACCCCATCCCTTTTCATAATTCCAATTATTGCGCGCCGAACTGCCTCAACCATATTAGCCTTCATCCTAATACCCCTCATATACTGAATATTAGGCATGTCTGCCTCTTTACGATATTTATCATTAAGCATGTTAGCAAATTTAACACCAGGAGCATCAGGCTCCGCAGCAGGAATATAAACAGGTTGAGCACACATATAGCCCTCTGAGGCTTCAGGGCCAACAATTTTTAGTAATTGATCAGCAGGCGCCCATAGATTACCCATAAGTACCATCTTTTTGGTTAGGCCAAGTTTAAAGAGCCCTTTTTGAATGACTGCGGGGGTATGCACAATGCTGTTTGACCATATGATATCTACTCCGTTTTTTTCAAAGTCCGAAAGATAGGCCATAACCTCAGGGTCAGTAGGTAAAAGGCTGCAAAATCTGTCCGCTACAACCTCATATTTTCCTGTCTTTTTACCATGTCTTGTTGTGGGCTCAATTGCTGCTCGACCATATGCTGAATCCCAGGTAAGATGAGCAACCTTTGCCTTTATACCCTTTCCCCGTTTCGGCCAAATATTATCAATATAATATTCAATGGCGCCTGCTGCAGATTCACCATAACTCCAGCAGTCCATATAATTCCAGGCAGGTGGATAGAGCTGTGGATCACTAAAACCAATTCCGTAGCAGTTTATCTTATCTCTCTCTAAAACCGGCTTCATCATCTCCTGATTGGGGGAAGACCACATCTCAATAATGGTAGGCCTGGGTTTTCGAATACGAAACCGCTTATAAGCAGACATAAACCTGGCATCAATATTACCAAACTCTGCCCATTTATACTGTACCTCTACATCACCCTTTCCATCTCCGTCAATATCTATTCCCCCTTGCTCAGCTAACCATGCGAGGTAATCTTTGCCGCCCTTCTCACTCGGGATGGCAATAGGTGCGTATGCACCGGTCAGGTCTGTAATATTATGAATAGTAACTGTTGGTTTTTTAG